>JBDHSS010000251.1:0-4869 GCA_039808205.1 Paracoccaceae bacterium
GGCATGACCTGCGACCCGGTGAAGGGCCTCGTCCAGGTCCCCTGCATCGAGCGCAACGGCCTCGGCGCCATCAAGGCCGTCGCCGCCGCCTCCCTCGCGCTCCGCGGCGACGGCACCCACGTCGTGCCGCTCGACGCCTGCATCGAAACCATGCGCCAGACCGGCCGCGACATGAGCGTGAAGTACAAGGAAACTTCCACCGGTGGGCTCGCCGTCAACCTCCCGGAGTGCTGAACGTGTCGGAGACCTCTTTCATCCTGACCCTGACGAGTGCTCCCCTGCCGGGGATCATCGCTGCCGTCTCGACGGCCATCGCCGACCTCGGCGGCAACATTCACGAGACCCACCAGCACTGGGACCGGCCAACCGACCGCTTCTTCCTGCGCGTCGCATTCTTCGGTCCCGAAGGGCTGACCGCGACGGCGGTCGAGCAGGCGCTCGCCCCCACCGCCGAAAAGCTTGGCCTCGACCTGAAGGTCGTCGACGCGGCGCGCCCGCCGAAAGTCATTGCCATGGTCTCGAAGTTCGACCACGCGCTCCTGCACCTGCTCTACCAGATCCGCGTCGGCTGGCTGCATGCAGAGGTCGCCGCGCTCGTCTCGAACCACGAGGACGCACGTCGCTTCGCCGATCACGAGGGCATCCGCTTCGTCCACCTGCCGGTGACGCCCGAGACCAAGCCGCAGCAGGAAGCCGCGCTCCTCGCCCTCGTCGATGAGACCGGCGCCGAGCTCGTCATCCTGGCCCGCTACATGCAGGTCCTCTCCAACGACCTCACCCGCAAGCTCTCCGGCCGGGCGATCAACATCCACCACTCCTTCCTGCCGGCCTTCAAGGGCGCGAACCCCTACAAGCAGGCCTACCAGCGAGGCGTGAAGCTGATCGGCGCCACCTCGCACTACGTGACCAGCGATCTCGACGAAGGTCCGATCATCGAGCAGGACGTCGCCCGGGTCAGCCATGCTGATACCGCCGAGGATCTCGTCGCCATCGGCCGCGACACTGAATCCCGCGTGCTTGCCCGTGCCGTGAAGAGCCACCTCGAACGCCGCGTCCTCCTGTGCAGCACGCGCACGGTGGTCTTCGGAAAGTAGATTGCGATGTGCAGGTTCATGAGGACGAGCGACTTACAAGGCCCCAGAAGTCGACGAGAACGTGTCCACTGGATGCCGATCTCGCCGGACCATGATGAGGACGAAGCTGCGGCGACTTTGGCAGCGCGACCCTTGTCCGGGTCCAGGCCTAGGGGCTACTGCGAAATGATGCGGGCGGAGTCCAACCCGCCGAGAGGTCAGTGATGCCGCTCGCTGCAATCCTGGACCTGGTCGCCGTCTTCGTCTTTGCGCTGACCGGCGGTCTCGTCGCATCCCGCGCCCAGCTCGACATCGTGGGATTTCTTTTTCTCGGCTGCCTGACAGGCGTCGGGGGCGGCACACTTCGCGATCTTGTGCTCGGGCGAGACCCGGTCTTCTGGGTCGGCAGCCCGCACTACCTCGCGGTCGCCTGCGCCGCGGCGATCCTGGCGTTCTTCGCCGCCCACCGGCTCGAGTCCCGCTACCAGGCGATCGTCTGGCTCGATGCGGTGGCGCTTTCGGTCGCGGCCGCCGCCGGCGTGTCGATTGCGCGCGAGGCCGGCGCCCCCTGGCCGATCATTCTGGTCATGGGTGTCGCGACCGGCACCTTTGGCGGACTGATGCGCGACGTGGTCGCCAACGAGATCCCGCTGGTCCTGCGTCAGGGCGAACTCTATGTCAGCGCCTGTCTCGTCGGCGCGTTCGCGAGTGTCCTGATGCTCCACCTGTTTCCCACGGCCGAAACGCTGTCGCTGCTGACCGCCTCGCTCGCCACCTTCGTACTCCGCGCGGGATCGCTTCGCTTCGGGTGGCGTATCCCCGTCTATCGCCCACGTGCGCCCCGAAGTTTTCCGCCAAGGTCCGCCGCCGCATCGCCCGCTCCGGGGTCGGATGGCGACCCCGGCGACGCGAGACCTTAACCCCATCGCGGTTCGGCCAAGCCACGCCCCTTGCTCGGTAGAGTGGGCGTGGCGTCGGCGCTGGCTGATAGGCAGGTAGCGACGGATGCAATTTCCTCTAATCTCTAGGAAATGAACGCGCGCGGGCACTAACTGCTTCCGGCGAGCGAGGAGCCATGGATCGTCTCGAGTGTGATCGCATGTTCGTCGCAGTGGTCGAGGCCGGCTCCTTCACCAGCGCCGCGGTCAAGCTCGGCACCAGCTCCGGACAAGCTTCCAAGCTCGTTTCCCGCCTCGAAGCCGAGCTCGGCGTGCGCCTGCTGAACCGGACCACGCGCGCCGTGTCCGAGACCGAAGCCGGCCGGGCGTATTTCGAACGCGTGCGTGCCATTCTGGACGAGATCGACAACCTCAACCTGGCGATCCGGAACGTCGCACAAACCCCACGCGGTCGGCTGCGTCTCACGGCTCCCCTGACCTTTGGAACCGTCGAGCTTGCGCGCGCGCTCAACGACTTCGCTGCGGGCTATCCCGAGATCGAGCTCGACGTCAACTTCTCCGACCGAGTCGTGAACCTGGTGGACGAAGGCTTCGACATCGCCGTTCGCGTCGGGCGCCCCACCGACACAAGTCTGATCGCCCGTAAGCTCTGCGACGTGCGGATCGTTCTCGTAGGGTCGAACTCCTATCTCGCCGCGCACGGTGCGCCGTCGACACCCGACGAGTTGCCCCGGCACGCGTGCATCATCGACACGAACTTTCGCGAGCCCGGTCGCTGGCCGTTCCGGAGCACGGACGGCGAGACCATCACAGTCCCGGTGACCGGCCGGCTCTACTATTCGAACGCCGAGGCGTGCCTCGGCGCGGCCGAGGCCGGACTGGGCCTCGCCTATGTGCCGAGCTTCGTTGCCGGTCCCGCCATCGCCGCCGGGAAAGTCCGCGCACTCCTGAACGCGTTCGGCGCCGAGCCCTTCGGCGTTCACGCACTCTACCCGCATAGCCGTCATCTCGCCGCAAAGGTGCGCGTGCTGGTCGACTTTCTTGCCGCGCGGTACCGGGGTCAGCCCCAATGGGAGGTTGGCTGGTAAGCGGGCCTACCAGGCGAACGGGAGTACTCCGACTGCAGGACCAATCCCGTAACTCCGCCTATGCGAATGTAAGCGCAGACAGGACGGTTTCAGGTATCCTGCGGATTGGGTCGACATTCGCTGGTATCGTGTCCGGCAGCTGATCGGCGCACTCCGGAGGTCGAAATGACGATCATGCCTGCGCTCTTTGTCGGACACGGCAGCCCAATGAACACGCTCGAGGACAATGGGTACACACGGGCGTGGCGCAGGCTTGGGGCAGCTCTGCCGCAGCCGCGTGCAGTGCTGGTGGTGTCGGCGCATTGGTTCATCGGCGCGACCGCCGTGACCGCGATGGCGCGGCCGCGCACAATCCACGACTTCTATGGCTTCCCCGACGAGCTGTTCGCTTTCGACTATCCCGCCCCAGGCCTGCCGGAACTGGCGGGCGAAGTGGCCGAAGTCGTCAAGCCGCACTGGGTCGGCGCCGACCGGGACCAATGGGGGCTGGACCACGGCACCTGGAGCGTGCTTGCCCACCTGTTCCCCCAGGCCGATGTTCCCGTCGTCCAGCTGTCGATCAACGCGCTCAAGCCGCTCGACTATCATATCGAGCTCGCCACGAAGCTGAACAGGCTCCGCGAACGTGGCGTCATGATCGTCTCGAGCGGCAACGTCGTGCACAACCTCGGCCGCATCGAATGGAACCGCCCCGACGCCGGTACCGACTGGGCCCGCCGCTTCGACGACATGGTCGCCCGCCAGATGACCGAGGCGCCCGGCGACATTCTGAAGTCGCTGGAGCATCCCGATTTCGATCTGGCAGTACCCACCCCCGACCACTTCATTCCATTGCTCTACACCGCCGGGCTCGCGGCCGCCGAAACCGATGCTCAGGCTCTGCTGCGCGGCTACGCCATGGGATCGCTCTCGATGAGCTGCTACGGGGTCGGCATGAGCGGCGTGATCTGCGAAGCGGGCGATGGCGCCGCCCAGTTGCCCCACGGCGTGCCGCCCGATCAAACCAACATCTGAGACTCGCGACCACGCTGAGCGGTCAACGAGGCCGCTAGTCGGACGGACTGCCCAGACCGGGCGAGCCCCACCGGAAGCCAGTCTGTTAGCCAACCTCTTCCACATCGGATGCAATCATCTTCCAGACGGCTGGATTATCATCCCGCCTGAACAGGTCCATGTTCTCCCCACGACGACGCGGATGTGCGTCCCCCTCAAAGGAGAACCGACATGAACATTTCGATCCTCGGCACCGGCAACATGGCGACTGGCCTCGCCGTGATCTTCGCCAAGGCCGGTCACACCGTCACCCTGGGGTCGCGCGACGCCGAGAAGGCGAAGGCCGTCGCCAACACGGTCGGCACCGGCATCGCCGGCGCGGAGCTCGCCGAAGCGGCCGGCAAGGCCGATCTGGTGGTGCTGGCGGTGCCCTACGACGCCGCCGCGGAGGCCATCAGCGCCGCGGGCGATCTAACCGGCAAGACCCTCGTCGACATCACCAACCCGATGACCGCCGACTACTCCGCCCTGACGATCGGCCACACCACCAGCGCCGCCGAAGAAATCCAGAAGCTGGCGCCCACGGCCAAGGTCGTGAAAGCCTTCAACACCGTGTTCGCCTCCGTGCTCCAAGCCGGCGGCAAAGCAGCGGGCCGGCCCGTCACCGTCTTCGTGGCCGGCGACGACCCTGATGCCCGCAAGATCGTCGCTGATCTCGCCGCAAGTGCTGGACTCGAAGCGATCGAGACCGGTGGGCTCGCTTCCGCCCGGTACCTGGAGCCGCTCGCCGGCCTCAACATCGCACTCGGCTACGGC
>JBDHSS010000252.1:0-4859 GCA_039808205.1 Paracoccaceae bacterium
CCAGAACACCGGCGCCGCGCCGCCGCGGCGGAACACGTCGACGAACAGCAGCGCCTGGCTCGCCTCGCGCCCCGACGGGCTTTTCGCGAGCGACAGGCCAACATAGAGCCCGATATTGACGAGAAGGCTCCAGAACAGCGAGTGCGTGAGCCCGTCGAGCCCGGTCATGCCGAAGAGATGCTCGGGCGCCAGAAGCTCGATGCCGAACGGTCCGCGCTCGAGGAAGGTCGCGGCGATCCAGCCGGACTTGGCGACCGACGGCAGCATCAGCGTGTAGGCCCAGACCGCGAAGCCGCCGATCAGGCCGCCGAAGGCGCCGGCCGCGGTGCCGTCGCGCCAGTAGATGCCGCCGATGAGCGCCGGCGCGAACTGCGCCACCGCGGCGAAGCTGATGAGCCCGATCGAGACCAGCGCATAGGCCTCGCCGGCGACGCGGAAATAGAGGTAGCCAAGCAGCAGCACGGCCAGCATCGCGCCGCGGCGGATGTTGAGCAGCAGGCGGGTGATGTCGCCGCCCTCGCGCGCGCCGAAGCCGCCGAGGCGCAGCAAGGCCGGCATGACGAGGTCGTTGCACACCATTGTCGAGACCGCGACCGTCTCGACGATCAGCATGCCGGTCACCGCCGAGAGCCCGCCGAGGTAGGCGAGGAGCGCGAGGCCGGGCGCCCCCTCGGCCAGCGGCAGCGACAGCACGAAGGTGTCCGCCCCCCTGGCATCGCCGAAGAGCAGCAGCCCGCCGATGGCGATCGGCAGCACAAAGAGGTTGATGAGCAAGAGGTAGCTCGGGAACAGCCACGCCGCGCGGCGGATGTGCCGCTCGTCGACGCATTCGACGACCATCACCTGGAACTGCCGCGGCAGGAGCAGCACCGAGAGGCCGGAGAGCAGCGTCAGCGCGAACCACTGCGCGAAGTCGAACGACGCCGCCCCCGCCTGGTCGAGCCGCAGCAGGTCCGCCAGCGCCGGCACCGCGCTCGCTTTCGCCCAGATGTCGGCCATGCCGCCGAAGACGCCCCAGGTCACGAAGGCGCCCACCGCGAGGAAGGCGATGAGCTTCACCGCCGATTCGAAGGCGATCGCCGTCACCATGCCGACGTGGCGCTCGGAGAAGTCGAGGTGGCGGGTGCCGAAGATGATCGCGAAGGCGGCGAGCGCCAGCGCCACGTAAAGCGTGCCGTCGAGCCACCAGGCGGCCGCGGGACCGGGCGGCGCGCCCGCCGGCATCGTCAGCACGCGATAGCCGGCCGAGACCGCCTTCAGCTGCAGCGCGATGTAGGGCACGATGCCGACGACGGTGATGACGGTGACGAGTGCGGCGAGGAGCGGCCGCTTGCCATAGCGGCTGGCGACGAAGTCGGCGATCGAGGTGATGCGGTAGAGGCGCGCGATCCGCACCATCTTGCGCAGCACGAGCCAGGCGACAAGCATGGCGAGCATCGGCCCGAGGTAGATCGGCAGGAACCAGACGCCCGCGGTCGCCGCGCGCCCGACGCTGCCGAAATAGGTCCACGCCGTGCAGTAGACCCCCCAGGACAGCGCGTAGACCGTTGCGTTGTCGATGGGCGAGCGCCCCTGTGCCGCGCGCCGGTCGCCCCAGGCGGCGATGGTGAAGAGCAGGAGCAGGTAGCCGACGGACGCCGCCAGCACCACCGCGGGCGACATCATCGCTCGTCGTCCCCCGCCCCCGTCTCGCTGACGAGGACGAGCGCGACGATGAGTCCCGCCCAGATCAGGAACAGCGCCACCGGCAGGAGCGGCAGCCCGAAGACCGTCGCCTGCTGATCCCAGACCACGAGGAGCGGGAAGTTGAGGAGCGCGAGCCCCGCCAGGCTCAGCGCGACCAGCACCTGCGGCCGCGGCCCCCGGTCGCCCTTCACAGCGCGTCCAGCCGATAGTGAAGCCCGAGCCACTCGCGGAAGCCGCGCACGATGGCGAGGGAGTCCTTCAGCGTCTGCCGCTCCAGGGTGCCAAGCTCGGCGAGGCGCAGCGCGTTGTCCGGCGGTTGCCCGGCGTCGATCTGCCGGAGGTTGCTCGCGAGCTTCAGCCCCATCAGGCACTGCAGCGCGTCGGCGAGATCGCGCGCCTGCGCCGCCTCGAGCCGCCCCGCCGCGGCCAGCGCGGCCAGCCGCTCGGAGGTGCCGAGCGCCGCGATGCCGTACTCGAGCGCCAGCGTGCGCACGCCGTGCACCAGGGGAAAGATCCCGAGCTTCTTGAGGTCGATCTCCGCCGCCTCCTTGCCGCGCAGGCCCGGCAGTCGCCGCCACCAGCCGCCGCCCGAGCCGAACTGCTCTATCGCCGCGGCAAAGCGGGCATAGAAGGCGTCGCCGCCGGCGAGGAGCTTGCGCAAGTGGGCGCGCAGCTCTCCGAGCAGCGCCGGGTCGCCCGCGACCACGGCGGCGTCGAGGAAGATCGCGAGGTTCATCGGCCCCTCGGGATCGCGGCCGTGGATCCATTCGAGGAGCGCCGCGCGAAAGCCCGCGACCGGCTGGCACCAGAGCGGGCGGCTCAGCATCACGCCGCCCGGACACGGCGGATAGCCGAAGGCGATGAGCGCGTCGGTGAACGCCTGCGTCACCGTGGCGAGGCCGTCGAAGACGTAGCCGTCGCGCAGGATCAGCGCGTTGTCCTGATCGGTGCGGATGATCTGCTCGCCGCGGCCCTCCGAGCCCATCACCACGAGGCAGCTGTTGGCGCGCAGCTCCTCGGGCGCGACGAGGGTCCAGAGCCGCGCGAAGATGCGCCGGTTGAGGCCGCCGACGATGCCGGCGATGACCTCGATGCGCACGCCGTCGGCGGCCAGCGCCCGGATCGTGCCTTCGACCTGGCGGGCGGCGGCGCCGAGCTCGGCCACGGTCATCGCCCGATCGGCCTCGAGCGCGATGAGCTGGGAGTGGTTGGCGACGAAGGCCATCAGGTCGAGCTGGGTCAGAATGCCGACGATCGCCGCGTCGGGCTCGGCGCTCTCGCGCACGATCACCCGGTGGAAGCCGTGGCGCAGCATCAGGATCAGCGCCTGAAACAGCTCGTCGTCGGCCGACACCGACATCGGCGCGAAGATCGCCACGTCGCGCACCGGCACCCGTTCCGGCGGCACGCCGAGCAGGAGCGCGTCGCGCAAATCGGTGGTGGTGAAGATGCCGAGGCGGTCGCCGTCCCGCACCAGCGCCCCGGTGCGGCCGCCGGCGGCGAGATCGCGACAGAGCGTGACGAGGTCGGTGCCGCCGTCGACGGTGTAGGGCTTGCGCAGCGGCGCGTCGCGCACGCGGCTCGTGAGGAGCGACAGGAACTCGCGGCGCTCCCGGCTCGCGGGATCGGCCCGCCCGGTCGCGGGCGGGCCGTCGTTCGTCTGGGCGAGCGGATCCGTGTCGGACATGGCCCGCCCGTCCCCGTCAGTGCGCCGAGGCTTCCGCCGCGCCGATGCCGGTCTCCGACCGCACCTGCTGGGCGAGGAAGCCGGCCCGGTCGAGCTTCGCCCGCGCCGAGTTGTCCATCTTCGACACGATCCAGATCGCCAGGAAGGCGAGCGTCATCGAGAACAGCGCCGGCGAGGTGTAGGGGAAAGGCGCCGAGCCGACGGGGTTGCCGAGCGTCGCTTCCCAGACCGACGGCGACAGCACCGTCAGCGCCACCGACGAGATCAGGCCGAGGAAGCCGCCGACGACCGCGCCCTTGGTGGTGCAGTCCTTCCAGAGGATCGACAGGAACAGGACCGGGAAGTTGGCGGACGCGGCGACCGCGAAGGCCAGCGACACCATGAAGGCGATGTTCTGCTTCTGGAAGGCGATGCCGAGGATCACCGCGATGATGCCGAGGCAGATCGTGGTGATGCGCGACACGCGGAGCTCGGCGGCGCTGTCCGCCTTCCCCTGCTTGATGACGGTCGAGTAGAGGTCGTGGCTGACCGCCGAGGCGCCGGAGAGGGTGAGCCCCGCCACCACCGCGAGGATGGTCGCGAAGGCCACCGCCGAGATGAAGCCGAGGAAGATGTTGCCGCCGACCGCGTGGGCGAGATGCACCGCGGCCATGTTGTTGCCGCCGACGAGCTTGCCGTCCGCCGTCAGGAACTGCGGGTTGGTGAGCACGAAGGTGATGGCGCCGAAGCCGATGATGAAGGTGAGAAGGTAGAAGTAGCCGATCCAGGTGGTTGCCCACATCACCGACTTCCGAGCTTCCTTGGCGGAGGGGACGGTGAAGAAGCGCATCAGGATGTGGGGCAGGCCGGCGGTGCCGAACATCAGCGCCATGCCGAAGCTGATCGCCGAGATCGGATCCTTGATGAAGCTGCCGGGCCCCATGATCGACTGACCGGCGACAGCCGCCTCCTCCGGGGTCTTGCCGGCGGCGGTGGCGAGGTCGGCCTTGACCCGGACCGCGTCGGCGAACATCGCCTCCGGGCTGAAGCCGTAGTGGTAGAGCACCATGAAGCCCATGAAGCTCGCGCCGGCGAGCAGCAGGCACGCCTTGATGATCTGCACCCAGGTGGTCGCGGTCATGCCGCCGAAGAGCACGTAGACCATCATCAGGATGCCGACGAGGACGACGGCGATCCAGTAGTCGAGCCCGAAGAGCAGCTCGATCAGCGAGCCCGCGCCGACCATCTGCGCGATCAGGTAGAACGCGACGACGACGAGCGTGCCCGAGGCCGCGAAGATGCGCACCGGGGTCTGGGCGAAGCGGAAGGCCGCGACATCGGCGAAGGTGAACTTGCCGAGGTTGCGCAGCCGTTCGGCCATCAGGAACGTCAGGATCGGCCAGCCGACGAGGAAGCCGATCGAATAGATCAGCCCGTCGTAGCCGCTCGTCATCACCGCGGCCGAGATGCCGAGGAACGAGGCCGCCGACATGTAGTCGCCGGCGAT
>JBDHSS010000253.1:0-4855 GCA_039808205.1 Paracoccaceae bacterium
GGGCGAGATCGGCGGCGCCGCCCCGCGCGGCGCGTCGCACGCGGCGAGCGCGAGCGCCGCCAAGGCGGCCGCAGCGATCGTCCGGCTCTGGCGCACTGCCCGCTCGATGTGCAAACTCCCGTCGAACCCTGTAGTATCGGCGCCGCTGCCTCGTCGCAAGCCGGCGGCGCCGGCGGCAGGCAAACCCGGGGGGAGAAAGCATGAGCGAGACCAAGGACGGCGCGACGCTGGCCGAGCAAGGCAAGCACATCGCCCACAACATGGCCGAGGTCTTCGACATCTCCGGCCAGATCTGGCAGAAGTTCCTGGCGGCGCACCTGCAGGAAGGCGGGCCCAAGCACCCCGACCCGCTCAACACCTGGCCGACCTTTGCCGAGCTTTACCGCACCATGTGGGACAACCCCCAGCAGGTTGCCGACAAGACGATCGAGTTCTGGGCCGGGCAGCAGCGGCTCTGGCAGAACGCGATGCTGAAGTGGCTGGGCTCGAAGGAGGCCGTCGACAACCTCGAGCTGCCGCACATGCTGAAGCCCGACCGCCGCTTCTCGCACAAGGACTGGTCGGAGAACGCGCTCTTCGACTATCTCAAGCAGTCCTACCTGCTGACCGCCGGCTGGATCCAGGACACCGTCGGCTCGGTCGGCGAGATGGATCCGAAAGAGCGGCGCAAGGCCGCCTTCTACACGCGCCAGTTCGTCGAGGCGATGAACCCCGCGAACTTCTTCGCGCTGAACCCGGAGGTGCTGGAGGCGACCGCAAGCGAGAAGGGCGAGAACCTGGTGCGCGGCCTCAAGATGATGCTCGAGGACCTCGACCGCGGCAAGGGCAAGCTCCTGATCCGCCAGACCGACATGGACGCCTTCGAGGTCGGCCGCAACATGGCGGTGACGCCCGGAGCGGTGATCTGGCAGAACGACATCCTGCAGCTCATCCAGTACGCGCCCGCGACCGAGACGGTCTACGCCAAGCCGCTCCTGATCCTGCCGCCCTGGATCAACAAGTACTACGTGCTCGACCTCAATCCGAAGAAGAGCATGGTGAAGTGGCTGGCCGAGCAGGGCTATACCGTCTTCATCGTCTCGTGGGTCAACCCCGACGAGCGCCACGGCCAGCTCACCTGGGAGGACTACATGTTCGAGGGCGCGAGCGCCGCCATCGACAGGGTGCTCGAGGAGACCGGCCAGAAAAGCCTGAACCTCGCCTCGTACTGCGTCGGCGGCACGCTCGCCGGCACGCTGATGGCGTGGATGGGCAAGACCGGCGACAAGCGCGTGGCGAGCGCCACCTTCTTCACCGCGCAGCAGGACTTCGAGGACGCGGGCGAGCTGCAGATCTTCGTCGACGAGCACATCCTCGAGGTCGTCGGCGAGGAGATGGAGCAAGGCTTCATGCCCGCCGGCCGGATGGCGCACGCCTTCAACATGCTGCGGGCCAACGACCTGATCTGGGGCTACATGGTCTCGAACTACCTGCTCGGCAAGGATCCGTTTCCGTTCGATCTGCTCTACTGGAACTCGGATTCGACGGCGATGCCGGCGCGGGTGCACCGCTTCTACCTCAACGAGTTCTACATCCGGAACGCCTTCGCGAAGGGCGAGCTCACCGCGCGCGGCGAACCGATCACGCTGGCCGACATCAAGGGCCCGGTCTACCACATGGCGACGCGCGAGGACCACATCGCGCCGGCGGCCTCGGTCTATCGCGGCGCCAAGGAGATGAGGAAGGCGAAGGTCCGCTTCGTGCTCTCGGGGTCGGGCCACATCGCCGGCGTCGTCAACCCGCCGGCGCTCGGCAAGTACCAGTTCTGGACCAACGACGACCTGTCGGCCGCGACGCTCGAGGAGTGGCTCAAGGAGGCGGTCGAGACGCCCGGCAGCTGGTGGATCGACTGGGACGCGTGGCTGAAGCCGCGCTCCGGCCGCCAGGTGCCGGCGCGCGAGCCGGGCGCGGTGACCGGGACGGTCGAGCCGGCGCCCGGCGCCTACGTGCGCGTCCGCTTCGACGAGGAGTGATGCCGGAGACGCGGAGAGCCCCGGCGCGCGCCGGGGCCCCTTCCGGCTCAGCCGTGCACCGAGGCCGGATCCACCTTGGTCGGGCCGGCCACCCACGGGCCATCATCGCTGTCGCGGCGCATCTTCAGCCAGGCGAGCTGGTCGAGGCGCAGCCCGCTCGCTTGGCTCGCCGAGATGCCCGCCTCGTTGGCGAGCTGCGCCCGCTCGGCCGGCGTCAGCGCCGGCAGGGTGCCGGGCGCCGCCTGCGGCTGGGCGATGGTGGCCTGCGGCTTCGGCGTTGGCGCCATGGTCCCCGCCTGCGCGGCGGTGAGCCCGCTGGCGACGAGGATCGTGACGACGGTGGACAGGATTCGGAACTTCGACATGATCGCGTGCCTTCCCCTGATGCGCCGCCCGGAGCGTCCGGGCGGACCGGCGCGGAGCGGCGCCGGTGCAAGGGATCTGGTGCGCGCGCGGATCGCGGCATCGGCGGCTCACGCGGTGTTGGGAACTGGTCGCGCCGCCGTGCCCGGCCGCCGCTCGCGCAACCGCCGGGCGCCGCTCACCCGGCCATGTTTCGGGCCGCGGCCCGAAACCCGCCGGAGCCCGGGGCTCCGGCGGCGGCGCGTGCCGCGCCGATGGCCCTTCGGCCGGGTGCCCGGATTCAGAGCCCGGGGTAGAGCGGGAAGCGGTCGCAGAGCGCCTGCACGCGCGACTTGACGCCGGCCTCCACCGCGCCGTTGCCGTCGGGTCCGTTGGCGGCGAGCCCGTCGAGCACCTCGACGATCATCGCGCCGATCGCGCGGAACTCGGCCTCGCCGAAGCCGCGGGTGGTGCCCGCGGGCGTGCCGAGCCGCACCCCCGAGGTCACCGTCGGCGGCTCGGGGTCGAACGGGATGCCGTTCTTGTTGCAGGTGATGTGCGCGCGGCCGAGTGCGGCCTCGGCGTCCTTGCCGGTCACCCGCTTCGGCCGGAGGTCGACCAGCATCAGGTGGGTGTCGGTGCCGCCGGTCACGATGTCGACGCCGCCGTCGATCAGGCTCGCGGCAAGCGCCTTGGCGTTCGCCACCACCTGCGCGGCATAGTCGGCGAACTCGGGGCGCAGCGCCTCGCCGAAGGCCACTGCCTTGCCGGCGATCACGTGCATGAGCGGCCCGCCCTGGAGGCCGGGGAAGACGGCCGAGTTGATCTTGCGCGCGATCGCCTCGTCATTGGTCAGCACCATGCCGCCGCGCGGCCCGCGCAGGGTCTTGTGGGTGGTGGTGGTCACCACGTGCGCGTGCGGGATCGGGTTCGGGTGCTGGCCGCCGGCGACGAGGCCGGCGAAATGCGCCATGTCGACCATGAGGTAGGCGCCAACCGAATCGGCGATGGCGCGGAAGCGCGCGAAGTCGATCTGCCGCGGGATCGCCGAGCCGCCGGCGATGACGAGCTTCGGCCGGTGCTCCTGGGCGAGCTCGGCCGCGGCGTCGTAGTCGAGGGCCTGGTCCTGCCGGCGCACGCCGTAGTGCACGGGCTTGAACCACTTGCCCGACACGTTGGGCTTGGCCCCGTGCGTCAGGTGGCCGCCGGCCGCGAGATCCATCGCGAGGAAGGTGTCGCCGGGCTGCAGCAGCGCGAGGAACACCGACTGGTTGGCCTGGCTGCCGGAGTTCGGCTGAACGTTGGCGAACTTCGCCCCGAAGAGCTGGCAGGCCCGCTCGATCGCCAGCGTCTCGGCGACGTCGACGAACTGGCAGCCGCCGTAGTAGCGCCGCCCCGGATAGCCCTCGGCGTACTTGTTGGTCATCACCGAGCCCTGCGCCTCGAGCACGGCGCGCGAGACGATGTTCTCGGACGCGATCAGCTCGATCTCGTCGCGCTGCCGGCCGAGCTCGCGGCCGATGGCGCGGGAGATCTCGAGGTCGCTGTCGGCGAGAGCCTGGCTGAAGAAGCCGCTGTCGAGGAGGGTGTCGGTCACGGGGGTACGCTCCTTCTTCGGGGTGCCGGTCGGATACTCCGATTTCCGGAACCGCGAAACCCCGTTTGCGACCGGTCGCCGCGGCGTGCGCGACCCCTCAGGCCGAGACGCGTCCCTGCGTCGCGTCCCAGGCGGCGACGCTGGTGCGCGCCGCCTCGCGCACCCGCTCGAGCGGCCAGCCCGGCTGGAAGAGCGCACTGCCGAGGCCGAAGCCGTTGACGCCGGCGGCGGTCCAGTCGGCGAAGTCGCGCGGACCGACGCCGCCGACGGCGTAGACCGCGGTGCCCGCCGGCAGCACCGCCCGGAGCGCGCGCACCCCGTCGCGGCCGAGCACGCTCGCGGGGAAGATCTTGAGCGCGTCCGCACCCGCGGCGAGCGCCGCGAAGCACTCGGTCGCGGTGAAGACCCCGGGGTAAGAGCCAAGCCCGAGCGCCTTGCTGCGCTCGATCACCCGCGTATCGGCGTTGGGCGACACGATGAACGAAGCACCGGTGTCGGCGACCGCCCGCACCTCCTCGGGCGTCAGCACCGTGCCCGCGCCGATCTCGGCCCGGTCGCCGAGCGCGCGCTGCATTGCCGCGATGCTCGCGAGCGGCTCGGGCGAGTTGAGCGGCACCTCGATGCGGGTGATCCCCACCTCGATCAGCGCGGCGGCGATCTCGACGGCGTGGGCCGTCTCGAGCCCGCGCAGGATGGCGATCAGCGGCCGGCTCATGCAGCATCTCCCTGGCTCAGCTGCGCTCGCGCGGCGGCGAGGCCGGCTTGCGTCATCGCGGTGGCGTCGAGCGTCCGCGCCGCCAGCCCGGCGAGGCCGAGCGCGGCGCCGTAGGCTCGGGCGAGCGCGGGAGCGCCGATGAGCGCCACCTCGCGGCCGAGCCAGTAGGCGCGCGCCGCGGCGAGCTCG
>JBDHSS010000254.1:0-4812 GCA_039808205.1 Paracoccaceae bacterium
AACCTGGCCGAGGCTGAAGATGATGACGGCGGGGATCAGGTAGACCCAGGGCGGCACCGTCTGCATGATGTCGAGGATCGGGCGCAGCGCCGCCTCCACCCGCGGCCGGCGGGCGGCGAGGATGCCGAGGGGCACGGCGATCGCGACCGAGATCGCCACCGCGACGGTGACGAGCGCGATCGTCTCCATCGACTGCTTCCAGAGGTCCATGACGAAGCAGAAGCCGAGGGCGAGGACCGCGAGCACGGCCATGCGCCAGCCGAGGAGGAGCCACGCGAGGCCCGCGACCACCACGACGACGGCGAGGGCGGGCGGGAACAGCAGCGCCGCCTGCACCCCGCCGACGACCGCGTCGACGACGGCGGCAATCGCGCCGAACAGCGGATGCAGGTTGGTGTTGAGCCAGTCGACGGCGGGGGCGAGCCAGGCGCCGGGGGAGAAGCTCAAGGTCATGCCGTTTCCTTTCCGGTCTGCACCAGGTTCTGGGTCAGGCGGTCGATGACGATGGTCAGGATGACGATGGCGATGGCCGCGTCGATCGACTTGCCGATGTCGAGGGTGCGGATCGCCTCGTAGATCGACTCGCCCAGGCCCCCCGAGCCGACGATGCCGGCGATCACCACCATGCCGAAGGCCATCATCAGGCTCTGGTTGATCCCGGCCATGATGCTCGGCAGCGCGAACGGCAGACGGATCTTCCAGAACATCTGGCTCGGCGTCATGCCGGTCGCCTGCCCGAGCTCGACGAAGTGGACGGGCGTGCGGCGGATGCCGAGCGAGGTCAGCCGGATCGCTGGCGGCATGGCGACGATGAGCGTCGCGGCGAGCGCGGTCGCCGGACCGAAGCCGAGCAGCGCGATGGCCGGCAGCAGGTAGATGTAGGGCGGCAGCGTCTGGATCAGGTCGAGGATCGGCTCGACGAAGCGGTCGAGCCGCGGCAGGAAGCCCGCGAGCACCCCGATCGGCAGCGCAAGCACGAGCGCGAGGAAGGTCGCGCTGATGACGAGCGCAAAGGTCGACGTCGTCTCCGGCCACAGGCCCATCAGCCAGCAGGCGGCGAGGCCGAGCGCGGCAAAGGCGCCGAACGAGCGGCCGACGAGCCGCCAGGCGACGAGCCCGAAGACGATCGCGACGACGAACCACGGCGCCGCCTGCAGGAGCGCGAGCACGCCGTCGTAGAAGCCTTCGAAGATGGCGCGGATGCCGTCGAAGAGCGCGGTGAGGTTGTCGCTGACCCAGATCAGCGCGTCGTCGACCGCGGCGTCGAAGGCGTCGGCGATGGCGGAGGTGTCCATGATCGCCGCCCTCACGCCCGGGCTTCGGTGCTGGAGCCCTTGATGCCGTGCAGCAGGCTCTGCCAGCTGACGACGCCGACCGGATCGCCGCCGCCGTTCATCACCGCGATGCCGGGGCCGGGATGGGCGAGCGCGAGGTCGATGAGCTCGTCGATGTCGGCCTCGGGGCGCGTCGTCGGCAGCGACGCGAGATCGGTGGTCGGGGCGGCGGCGCGGAACTCGGCGACGGGCAGCATGACCGAGTGCGCCTTGATGAGATGCAGCCGCGAGATGCCGGCGACGAACTCGGCGACATAGGCGTCGGCCGGGTTCAGGATGATCTCCTCGGCGGTGCCGACCTGGATGATGACGCCGTCTTTCATGATCGCGATGCGGTCGCCGATGCGGATCGCCTCGTCGAGATCGTGGGTGATGAAGACCGCCGACTTGCCGAGCGACTTGGTCAGCTCGCGGAACTCGTCCTGGAGCTGGCGGCGGATCAGCGGGTCGAGCGCGGAGAACGGCTCGTCCATGAGGATGATCTCGGGGTCGGAGGTCAGCGCGCGGGCGAGGCCGACGCGCTGCTGCATGCCGCCCGAGAGCTCGCGCGGGTAGCGCTCCATCCAGTCGCCGAGGCCCACCTTGCGCAGCGAGGCCTCGGCGGCGCGGTTGCGCTCGGCCTTCGCGACCTTCTGAACCTCGAGGCCGAAGGCTGCGTTCTCGAGCACGGTGCGGTTGGGGAGCAGCGCGACCGACTGGAAGACCATGGCGATCTCCTTGGCGCGGATCGCGCGCAGCTCGGCGCCGCCGAGCCCGGAAAGCGCCCGGCCCTTGACGAAGATCTCGCCGCTCGTCGGGTCGATCAGCCGGTTCAGCATGCGGATCAACGTCGACTTGCCGCTGCCCGATAGCCCCATGATGCAGAAGATCTCGCCGCGGCGGACCTGGAGCGTCGCGTCGGAGACACCGACGACGCAGCCGAACTCCTTCAGGACCTCGGTCTTGCCGAGCCCGCGCTCCTTGACCGCGCGCATCGCGGCCGGCGCCTGCTTGCCGAAGATCTTCCAGACCGAGCGGCAGTCCAGAAGGACGTCCTCGGTGCCGGGAACGGATGATGCCATGACTTCCTCCAGTGCTGCCCTTTTGGGTCCGGGCCGCGCGGCGCGCGGCCCGTCCGGGTCGCTCAGTAGCTCTTGATGTTTTCCCAGCGCTCCAGCAGGTCGCCATGGGCGGAGACCCAGTCGGCCACGGCCTCGTCCATCGACTTGCCGTCCTTCACCGCGCCGTTCATCGCCGTGATGTCCTCCTTGGGCACGAAGACGCTGGCGAGCACCTCGCGCGCATGCGGGTTCGCCTCGGAGAAGCCCTTCTGGCCGATCCAGTAGTAGGTCTGCGGCGGCGGGAAGACGCCCTTCGGATCCTGCAGGAACTTGAGGTCGAACTTCTGCGCCATCCACGACGGCTCCCAGAGGGTGACGGCGATCCACTCCTGGCGGTCGACCGCCGACTTGAGCGCCGCGGTCATGCCGGCAGTCGAGCCCTCGACCAGCGTCAGGTCGAGGTCGTAGGCGTCGACCGCGTCGCCGGTCTCGCGCATCAGGCCGGCGCCCGGCTCGATGCCGATGATCTTGCCGCCGAACTTGTCGGCGTTGGCATTCAGCTCGTCGATCGAGTTGATCGGCACGTAGGCCGGCACGGCAATCCCGTCGAACAGGCCATGCGACACCGGGGAGATCTTCTCGAGCCGGCTCTTGTTCTTGTTCCAGTAGTCCTGCGCCACGTAGTCGGTCTGCGAGGCGAGGATCTGGATGTCGCCCTTGGTCAGCGCGGCATAGGCGATGCCCCACTCGGCAAACTGCTGGACATTGACGGTGTAGCCCGCATCCTCGAGCACCTTCTTGGTGATGGCGCTGATCGGCGTCAGGTCCTCCCAGGACATGGTGCCCATCTCGATGGTCTTTTCCTCCGCGTGGCCGGGCACCATGCTCATCCCGAGCATCGCGGCCGCCACGAGGGCCTTCATGATCGACTTCATTCGCAGACGTCCTCTCCGTTGGAGCAAAGGGTCAGGCCGTCCGGCCCCAGGGGTCGTGAGCCCGGGGCCGGGCGCTTCGTCAGGCATTCGTCTGGGGGCTTTCCGCCCGGGACGGGCCGGGGGGCCGAATCGATCTCCCCCAAATCCGATGTTGACATCCTACCAAATGTATTCTTATTGTCTACTCGAAATCGAGGAGATTCTCCGATGACCGTCGAGCGGCCCATCGAGACAGGCAACCCGGACCGGAAGGCGGCGCTCGGCGACACGCTCCGCCGCCGCATCCTGACCATGCAGCTCGCGCCCGGCGCGGTGCTCGACGAGGTGGCGCTCGGCGAGGAGTTCGGCCTCTCGCGCCCGCCGGTGCGCGAGCTCATGCGGCAGATGGCGGGCGAGGGCTACATCGAGCTCGAGGCCAACCGCGCCGCGCGCGTCACCGCGATGAACTACAACGCGCTCCGCGACTTCTTCCTGGTCGCGCCGATGATCTACATCGCGACGACGAAGCTCGCCGCCGAGGTCGCGTCCAGGGCCGACGTCGAGCGGCTGCGGGTGATCCAGGCGCGCTTCCGCCAGGCAGCGGTCGACAAGGACGTCGAGGGGCGGATCTTCGCCAACAACGAGTTCCACCTCGAGATCGGCCGGATCGCCGGCAACGACTACCTGCTGCCGAGCCTGACCCGGCTCCTCATCGACCACGGCCGAATCGGCCGCACCTTCTTCCGCAACGACCCGGCCGCGCAGGAGCAGCTCGACGTCGCGGCGGACCAGCACGACGAAATCATCGACGCCATCGCCCGGCACGATCCCGAGGAATGCGCGCGCCTCGTCCGCGCCCACCTCGAGCTCTCGCGCCGCAACATGGCGGCCTATGCGGCGCCCGAAGGCATGGACATGCCGGCGGGCGTCATCTGACCCCACACACCCCCACGCGAACGGGAGCGACCATGACCGACCTGCTGACCACCGCCGACTACCACAAGATCGCAGGCGACCTGTCGCTGCCGACCGCGCTTGTCATCGGCGGCGAGAAGGTCGCCGCCCGCTCGGGCAAGACCTTCGAGACAGTGAACCCCGCGACCGGCGCAGTGATCGGCCGCCTGCCTGCCGGCGGCCCGGAGGACGTCGACGCCGCCGTCGCCGCCGCCCGCGCCGCCTTCGACGGCTGGTCGAAGACGCATCCGGCCGAGCGCAAGGCGGTGCTGCTCCGCCTCGCCTCGCTGATCGAGGCGAACATCACCGAGCTCGCGGTGCTGGAGAGCATCGATAGCGGCAAGACCATCTTCGACTGCGTGACCGTCGACCTGCCCGAGACAGTGAAGTGCCTGCGCTGGCACGCCGAGGCGATCGACAAGATCTATGACCAGGTGGCGCCGGCCTCGGCCGACCACGTGGCACTCGTCGTCCGCGAGCCGGTCGGCGTCGTGGGGCTGGTGCTGCCGTGGAACTTCCCGCTGCTGATGCTCGCCTGGAAGATCGGCCCGGCGCTCGCCGCCGGCTGCA
>JBDHSS010000255.1:0-4789 GCA_039808205.1 Paracoccaceae bacterium
GAGCGCCTGGGCCTGGCACGCCGGCCGGGCGCGCGCGGCCTACGCGGCGGGACTGGAGCGCGCCGCCTGAGACCGGGCAGCGGGGCCGCCTGGCCCCGCGATCCCCGCCGGCCGATCGCACGCTCCCCCGTGGCGCCGACCCCGGCTTTGCCGTAAGGCTGCGGTCGTCGCCGAGGAAGGATGCCGCATGACGACCGAGCCCACCCACATGGCCGCCGAGGTCGCCGAGATCCCGGCGGCGGCCGCGCGCTTCCTGGACGAGGCGCGGGACGCGACCGCGGCGGCGGCGGCGGCGATGCGGGCGCGCGATCCGCGGCTTCTCGTCACCGTGGCGCGCGGCTCGTCCGATCACGCGGCGACCTACCTCAAGTATGCGGCCGAGATGACCGCCGGCGTCCCCGTCGCCTCGGTCGGGCCGTCGGTCGCGTCGGTCTACAATCGCCGGCTGCGGCTCGACGGCGCGGTCTGCCTCGGCATCTCGCAGTCGGGCAAGAGCCCGGACATCGTCGCGATGATGCGGAGTGCCGGCGAGGGCGGCGCGCTGACGATCGCCATCACCAACGCCGCCGACTCGGCCATGGCGGGCGCCTGCGACCACGCGCTGGCGCTCTACGCCGGGCCCGAGCGCAGCGTCGCCGCGACCAAGACCTTCGTCACCTCGGTGCTGGCGGCGCTGGCGCTCGTCGCCGAGTGGCAGCAGGACGCGGGGCTGCGCGCGGCGGTCGCGGCGCTGCCGGAGCAGTTCGAGGCGGCGCTCGCCTGCGACTGGCACGCGCTCGCCGACCGGCTGGTGCGGGCGAGCTCGGCCTTCGTGCTCGGCCGCGGCCCGGGCTTCGCCATCGCCTCGGAGATGGCGCTGAAGTTCAAGGAGACCTGCGCGATCCACGCCGAAAGCTACTCGGCGGCCGAGGTGCTGCACGGACCGGCGGCGCTGGTGCAGGCGCACTTCCCGGTGCTGGCGCTCGGCGTCACGGACGCGGCGCTGCCGGAGGTGATCGCCACCGCCGAGCGGCTGGCCGGGCAGGGGGCGGACGTGTTCCTGACCGCCGCGGGCGCCGCGCCGGCGGTGACGGCGCTGCCGTCCGTCGACGGCGTGCATCCGCTGACCGCACCCCTCGTCGCCGTCGTCGCATTCTACCGCTTCATCGAGGCGCTGGCGCGACGGCGCGGCTTCAACCCGGACACGCCGCCCTACCTGCGCAAGGTGACCGAGACGCGATGACCGGCCCAACGGTCTTTTCGGGCGCCGAGGTCTTCGACGGCACCCGGCTGCACGCGGGTGCCGCGCTCGTCGTCGAGGACGGCCGCGTGGCCGCGATCCTGCCGCCCGACGAGGCGCCGGCAGGCCCGAGGAGGCGCCTCGCCGGCGGCGTGCTGGCTCCGGGCTTCGTCGACCTGCAGGTGAACGGCGGCGGCGGGGTGATGCTGAACGGCGCGCCGAACCTCGCCGGCATCCGCGCGATCGCCGCGGCGCACGCGCGCCTCGGCACCACCGGGCTCCTGCCGACGCTGATCACCGACACGCCCGAGATCACCAGGGCCGCGATCGAGGCCGGCATCGCGGCCGCGGCGGCTGGCGTGCCGGGGTTCCTCGGCCTGCACCTCGAGGGACCGCACCTCGACCCGCGCCGCAAGGGGGCGCACGACCCGCGGCTGATCCGGCCCATGACGCCCGAGGATCTGGCGCTGCTCGTCGCCGCCGCCCGGCGGCTGCCGGCGCTCGTGGTCACGCTGGCGCCGGAGAGCGCGACGCCTGGCCAGATCGCGGCGCTGGCCGAGGCGGGAGCGGTGGTCAGCCTCGGGCACAGCGATTCCACCGCGGCGGCGGCGACGGCGAGCTTCGCCGCGGGCGCGCGAATGGCGACGCATCTCTTTAACGCGATGAGCCAGCTCGGCAACCGCGAGCCGGGGCTGGTCGGGGCGGCGCTTGACGCCGAGGGCGTGCGCGCCGGGCTGATCGCCGACGGCGTCCACGTCGCCCCGGTGGCGATGCGCGTGGCGCTCGCGGCGAAACGCGGCAGCGACGGCCTCTTCCTCGTCACCGACGCGATGGCGGTCGCCGGCACCGACCTCGACGGCTTCACGCTGAACGGCCGGCGCATCGAGCGGCGCGACGGGCGGCTGACGCTCGCCGACGGCACGCTGGCGGGTGCGGACATCGACTTCGCCGGCGCCGTCCGGGTGCTGGTGCACGATGTCGGCGCGACGCTGCCGCGGGCGCTGGCGATGGCGACGCGGGTGCCGGCCGACGCGATCGGGCGCGGCGATCTCGGGCGGCTCGCGCCGGGGCTGCCGGCCGATCTGGTGCACCTCGACGCGGGGCTCCGGATGGGCGGCGTGTGGCGGGCGGGGGTGGCGGTCTGAGGGCTTGTCAGCAGGAAGAGCGCTGCTCTACCGTCGGTGAAGTGCGCCACGAAATGTGGTGCAGGCACCGTTTCACCTTTGATGAGACCCTATATTCAAAAATATTCCGAAATGTATTTCACGCGACGGCGCCCACGCAGGAAAGATGCTTTGCCGCAGGCCTGCTTTTTTGAAGGAACAGGCAATTGCGGAACGCAACGCAGATCGCGCGTTTACCTTCCGCCGTGAGCAGGCTTCGGGACGCACGCCGACCGTCGTAAGCTCACGATCAGGGGCGCTTCGGCGTTAACCACGACCGCGCGGCAGCCCGATCGCGCCGCGCTTACCGCCCGAGGATCGCCTTCACATAGCGCTGGGTCTCGTCATAGGGCGGGATGCCGCCGTAGCGCTCGACCGCCTCGGGTCCGGCGTTGTAGGCGGCCAGCGCCAGGCGCCAGTCGCCGAAGCGCTGGTACTGCTGGCGCAGGTAGCGCGCGCCGCCCTCGAGGTTCTCCTTCGGGTCGTGCGGGTTCACCCCGAGGTGGCTCGCGGTGTAGGGCATGAGCTGCGCGAGGCCGATCGCGCCCTTGTTGGACTTCGCGCCGGGCCGGAAATTCGACTCGGTGCGCACCAGCCGCAGGAACAGATCCTCGGGCACGTTGTGCCGCCGGGCGGCAGCGCGCGCCATGTCCTGGTAGAGCCCCGGCGAGCCGCCGTAGATCGGGATGCCGGCGAAGTCGTCGCCCTCGATCCGCGACGGGCGCCGCGGCTGTCCGGCAAGGGCGCCGGGGACAGGGGCGCGGATCAGGTCGCGATATTCCGGCGAGAGGCTCGACTGGCTCCGGAGGAGCGAGCTCAACCTGGTGTCCGCCTGCGCGGCGTCGGCGATCACCGCCACCGCCAGCGCAGCGCTGAGCGCGACAAGAATCCGCGGCATGGTCCCTCATGTTCCTGCACCGGCGGGCTGCCCTCCGCCGCCCGGCTTTGCCGGGATTGCCGCGGACTATGGCCGAAAAGATTCCGGCTGTGAAGTGAGGTCTGGCGTTCACCCTTCGTTAGGACTAACCCGACGATGCTTTCCGGCCACAGCCGGAGGCGTGCGGACCGGCGGACTGGAGGACGGCATGGCTGGCAGCGTCAACAAGGTGATCCTGATCGGCAATCTCGGCCGCGACCCGGAGGCGCGCAGCTTCCAGAGCGGCGGGCGCGTCGTGAACCTCCGGATCGCCACGAGCGAGACCTGGCGCGACAAGCAGTCGGGCGAGCGCAAGGAGCGCACCGAGTGGCACTCGGTGGTCATCTTCAACGAGAACCTCGGCCGCGTCGCCGAGCAGTACCTGAAGAAGGGCTCGAAGGTCTACATCGAGGGCCAGCTCGAGACCCGCAAGTGGCAGGACCAGTCGGGCCAGGACCGCTACTCGACCGAGGTCGTGCTGCGGCCCTACCGGGGCGAGCTGACGCTGCTCGATGCTCGCGACGGCGGCGGCGCCAGCGCGGGCGGCGGCGACTACGACGACCGCGGCAGCTTCGGCGGCCGCGGCGAGAGCCGCAGCCCGGCCGGCGCCCTCGACGACGAGATCCCGTTCTAGCGGACGCACCGGCCGGGCTTGCGGCCGCTGCACCGCGCCGCCTATAACCGGCGGGCGGGCGGGTGTAGCTCAATGGTAGAGCAGCAGCCTTCCAAGCTGAATACGTGGGTTCGATTCCCATCACCCGCTCCACTCCCCTTCAGCGCGATCCGGGTGCGCCACGCGGATCGGTACCCGCGACCGCCTGCGGCGCCGCATCGCTTGTGCCCGCCGTCCGGGCTTGCTACCCCCTTGGCGGGGTCCAGCGGGGAGCGAGATGGCGGCGAAGGCGGAGGAACGCGAAAGGGCGCGGTCGGTCGCGCCGCTCCGGGCGCTCTGGCCGTTCCTCCGGCCCTACCGCGGCCTGCTCTGGGGCGCCCTCGCGGCGCTCGTCGCCACGTCGGTCCTGACGCTCAGCCTGCCGATTGCGGTCAGGCGCGTCGTCGACAACTTCTTCGCCGAGAGCCTCGCGATCGTCGATTCCTACTTCCTTGCCGCCCTCGGCATCGCGGCGCTGCTCGCGCTCGGCACGGCGGCGCGCTTTTATCTCGTCACCACGCTGGGCGAACGGGTGATCGCCGACATCCGCCGCGGCATCTACGACCGCGTCGTCGGCCTAAGTCCGGGCTTCTTCGAGCGGGTGCTGACCGGCGAGGTGCTGTCGCGGCTGACCACCGACACGACGCTGGTGCAGACGGTCGTCGGCTCGTCGGTGTCGGTGGCGCTGCGCAACCTCCTCACCCTGATCGGCGGCCTCGCGCTCCTCTTCTGGACGAGCCCGAAGCTCACCGCGCTCGTCCTCGTCGGGGTGCCCCTCGTCCTCGTCCCGATCCTCGGCCTGGGCCGGCGGCTGCGCGCGCTCAGCCGCGAGAGCCAGG
>JBDHSS010000256.1:0-4751 GCA_039808205.1 Paracoccaceae bacterium
TCGCCGCCGCGCTCGCCCGCGCCGTCGCCACCCGGCCGTGGGCGATCCCGAAGCCCGCGCTCGCGGCGCCGATCCTCATCGCGATCGGGTCGCACGACCCGATCACCGTCGCGCAGGTCGACCGGCTCGCCGCGGCCGGGATGATGCCGATTGTCGCGGCCCCCGACGGCGCCTGCCCGCCGGCGGCGCCGGGGTCGCTGCTGCTGCGGCTGGTGGCGGGCGACCATGGCGCGTTCGATCCGCGGGTGGCCGGCGCGCGGTTTGCCGAGGGCGTTGCGCAGCTTGTGACGGCGGGCGCGTTCCGGTCGCTGCTTGGTTGCGGCGGCGAGACGGCCGACGCGATCCTCGGTGCGCTCGGGTGCGGGGTCTTGGGGATGGAGGGGGAGGTCTTGCCGGGGGTTCCGGTGTCCCGCATTCTGGTGGGCCAGCGTGATCTGCAACTTGTCACCAAGTCCGGCGGCTTCGGCGATGGTGATGCCCTGGTTTCCGTCGTCGGGGCGGCCGGGAGGCGCGAGAGGTAGGAGATGGACGGCGGAGATCGAGAGGAAAGGGTGACGGCGAGCGAGCCGCCGCGGGCGAGGCCGGGGCTGGCGGATCGGGTCTACCACCTGCTCTACAGCCGGATCTCGAACGGCGACTATCCGGCCAACCAGAAGTTGCCCTCGGAGAAGACGCTCGCGGACGAGTTCGGCGTGTCGCGGCCGATCCTGCGCGAGGCGCTCGAGCGGCTGCGCGAGCAGGGGATCGTGCACTCGCGGCAGGGGGCGGGAAGCTTCGTGCGCGAGATCCGGACCGCGCCGCTCGGCTTCGCGCGGGTGGAGACGATCGCCGACATCCAGCGCTGCTACGAGTTCCGCATCTGCATCGAGACCATGGCGGCGCGGCTGGCGGCGGCGCGGCGCGACAAGGCGACGCTCGACGAGCTGGCGACCGCGCTGTCGCTGATGGAGGGTGCGACCGAGTCGCAGACCCACCGCGAGGACGCCGACTTCGCCTTTCATCTCGCCATCGCCAAGGCGGCGAACAACCAGTATTTCGAGGCGTCGATGCGGGCGCTGCGCGAGCACATCTATGTCGGCATGAAGCTGCACGGCCAGTCGCTGATGACCGACGGCGCGAAGGCCCTGAAGAACGTCTTCGGCGAGCATTCGGCGATATTTGCGGCGATCTGCGACGGCGACGGCGACAGGGCGGCGGAACTCATGCGCGCCCATCTCGTCCACTCGCGCGACCGGCTGTTCGGCGGGGCGCTGATCGACCTCGGCCGCGGCTGACAAGCTGGCGAGCCGGGCTGCCGGGTCATGCACAACGCATGCACATCGCATGCACAATCCATGCACCGGCCGCCGGCGCGCGCAGAGAGGACAAGTTGTCAGTCCGCCGCCGCCATCAACCCGTGCCGGACGAGGAGGGCGGCGATCCTCGCGTCCTGCTCCGGGTCGGGGAGGAGCGCCGGCTGGCGGCTGGCGCCCACGGAATGGTCCATGACCCAGAGCGCGCGCTTGACCAGCGCCGGCGGGTAGCCGAGGCCGTAGAGATCCTTGCGGAAGGCGCCGAAGGCGTCCTGGGCGCGCGCCGCGCCCGCCTCGTCGCCGGCGTTGAAAGCGCGGACGATCGCAGCGAGCGTCTCGGGCATGACGTTGCCGAGGCCCGAGATGCAGCCCCTGGCGCCGTTCGCGAACGCCCAGTGCACGAGGTGGTCGGGGCCGGAGTAGACCTCGAAGCCCGGCACCTCGCGGGAGACGGCGAGGTACTCCTCCAGCGTCTGCTGCGCGCCGCCCGAATCCTTGATCCCGGCGATGTTGCCGTGCGCCGCGAGCGTCCGCGCCGTCGCCGGCTCGATGTGGTTCTGCGTGCGCGCGGGGATGTCGTAGAGGTAGACCGGAGTCGTCACCGCGTCGGCAACCCTCGAGAAGTGGCGCACGAGGCCGTCCTGGGTGCAGGCGATGAAGAACGGCGTGATGACGGCGATGCCGTCGACGCCGATCCGCTCGAACTCGCGCGCGAGCAGCATGGTCTCGAACGTCGCGGGCATCCCGGCGTTGACGATGACACGGGCGCGGCCCGCCACCTCGTCCACCACCTCGCCGCAGAGCCGCACCTTCTCCTCGAAGGTCAGCGCGGTGAAGTCGCCATTGGTGCCGGCGCACATGATGTTGTTGCCCGCGGCGACCTGGCGGCGGACCTGGGCGCGGGTGGCGGCATAGTTCAGCGTCTCGTCGTCGTTGAAGCAGGTGACGAGGGCGACGAAGGCCTCTTTTCGATCGGCGGTCATGTCAGTACGCGGCCTCGTAGATTTCCAGGATGTCGGCCTCGGAGAGGTCGACCGGGTTCCAGTCGAGCAGCCGCCGGATCGCGTGCGCCTCCTTTGCGGAGGCGGGCAGGTCGTCCTGCGGCACGCCGTGAGCGCGGAGCGCCATGTCGAGGCCGAGCGCCTCGCAGAAGTCGCGCGCGCCGCCGAGCACCTGCTGGCGGGCCTGCGCATCGAAGCCGAGGGCGCGTCCGACCAGCGCGGTCTTTTCGGGCTCCGCGGGCGAGTTGACCGCGAGGACGTGCGGAAAGATCAGCGCGTTGGCGATGCCGTGCGCGAGCTTGTGCCGGGTGCCGAGCGGGTAGGCGAGGGCGTGGCCGGCGGTGGTGTTGACCGGCCCGAGGCAGACGCCGCCGTAGAAGGCGGCAAGCGCCAGCCCGGCGCGCGCCTCGATGTCGGTGCCGTCCTCGACGGCGCGGCGCAGGTAGCGGCCGACAAGCTCGATTCCCTGCAGCGCATAGGCGTCGATGACCGGATGCGCGCGCTTCGAGGTGAAGGCCTCGACGCAGTGCGCCATCGCGTCGACGCCGGTCGCGGCGGTGACGAAGGGCGGCACCGAGACGGTGAGCGCGGGATCGACGATGGCGATGTCGGCGAGCATCTCGACGCTTTCGGTCGCGATCTTGTTCATCGTCGCGGGGTCGGTGATGAGCGCGCGGGTGCCGACCTCGCTGCCGGTGCCGGCGGTGGTCGGGATCTGCGCCAGCGCGACGCGGCGCTTGGGCGCGCGGTTCGGGCCGGAGATGTCGGCGAGGCGCTGGTCGCTCGTCACCAGCACCGCGACGAGCTTGGCGAGGTCCATGGCGCTGCCGCCGCCGAAGCCGATGACGGCATCGGCCCCAGCGCCGCGGGCGACGGTGACGGCGGCCTCGAGGTTCGGCAGGTCGGGCTCGGGTTTCACGTCGCCGAAGAGCGTGGGCGCGCCGAGGCCGAGGACGGTGAGGCGCGCGGCGTTCACCTTGTCGGCGACGACGAAGGGCCGGGTCGCGCCCGTCGCCTCGATCCACGCGGCCAGCGTCTCGACCTGGCCGGCGCCGAAGCGGACGACCCGCGGGCGCTGCATCTCGATCGGGGATTGCAGGGTGAGCATGGGATCCTCCTCAGGCGACGGCCAGCCGGCGGGCGCGCTGGATCTCGGGGTCGGGATCGAGGCCGGCGGCGAGCAGGCGGCGGGTGTAGGGCTCTCGGGGTTTCTCGAAGATCTCGCGGACGGCGCCGATCTCGACGACGCGGCCCTTCTCCATGACCATGACGTGATCGGCGAAGTCGCGGACGACGGGCAGGTCGTGGGCGATGAAGATGAAGGCGAGGCCGAGCTCGCGCTTGAGCGTGGCGAGAAGCTCGATCACCTGAGCCTGGATCGAGACGTCGAGGGCCGAGACCGCCTCGTCGGCGATGATGAGCTCGGGCTCGAGCGCCAGCGCGCGGGCGATGGCGATGCGCTGGCGCTGGCCGCCCGAGAACTGGTGCGGGTAGCGCCGCGAGTGCTCGGGCTGCAGGCCGACCTGCTCCAAAAGCTCGGCGACGCGCTCGCGCCACTTGGCCTTCGGCAGGATCTCGGGGTGGATGACCCACGCCTCGGAAATGATCTGGAAGACCGACATCCGCGGGTTGAGCGACTGCGTCGGATCCTGGAACACCATCTGGATCTCGCGGCGCATGGCGTAGAGATCGCGCCGGTGCATGGTGAAGAGGTCGCGGCCCTTCCAGAGCGCGCGGCCCTCGTCGGCGTCGATGAGGCGCAGGATCGCCTTGGCGACCGTCGACTTGCCGGAGCCCGACTCGCCGACCACGGCCAGCACCTCGCCCTTCTGGAGCTCGAAGGACACCGCGTCGAGCGCCTTGAAGGGCCCGTAGGTCTTGGTCGCGCGCTCGACCTTGAGGATCGGCTCGCCGCCCTTGCCCGGTTCGCTCATCGCGCCCTTGCCGGGGGCGGCGGCGATGAGCTTCTGCGTATAGGGGTGGCGCGCGTGGTGGTAGATCTCGGATGGCGTGCCGGCCTCGACGATCTCGCCCGCGTGCATCACCACCAGCCGGTCGGCGACCTCGGCGACGACGCCGAGGTCGTGGGTGATGAGGACGAGGCCCATCCCCATCTCCTTCTGCAGCGCCTTGAGGAGCTTCAGGACCTCGGCCTGCACGGTGACGTCGAGCGCGGTGGTCGGCTCGTCGGCGATGATGATGTCGGGCTTCATGGCCAGCGCCATGGCGATCATCACCCGCTGGCGCTGACCGCCGGAGAACTGGTGCGGGTACTTGTCGAGCGCGGCTGCCGGATCGGGGAGGCCGACGCGGCGCAGGAGGTCGAGCGCGCGCTCCTCGGCCGCGACGCGGGTCTGGCCGTGGACGCGCATGACCTCGCGGAGCTGCCAGCCGACGGTGTAGACCGGGTTCAGGTGGCTGAGCGGGTCCTGGAAGATCATCGCGATGCGCTTGCCGT
>JBDHSS010000257.1:0-4661 GCA_039808205.1 Paracoccaceae bacterium
CAGCTCGTCACCCAGACGTCGTAACGCGGGTGATCGAGCGCCGACAGCGCCGGCGACGAGGCGAACATCCAGCCCGAGAAGCGCGGCGCCGCCTCGCGCACGTCCTGGATCCGCAGGAACGCCTCGGCGTCGGCCAGCGGATCGGCGCGCGGCACGCGGCACGCCTCGGCATCGATGCGGAGCTCGCCGAAGCGAAGCTCGGCGCCGACGCGCACGGTGAGGTCGACGGAGGTGCCGGTCAGGTTGTCGAGGCCGCGCAGGTGCACGACCTCGGCCGGCACCATCGACTCGTCGTTGACGACCTCGCCGCTCGGCTGCGCCGCGAGCGCCGCTCCCGCGCCGAGCGCCAGCACCAGCACCAGCACCAGCGTCGAAGCCAGGCCGCGGATCACTTGCCGGTTCCGAACTTCATCAGGAGGTTGAGCAGGCTGACCGAGCCTTGCGTGTTCAGGATCTCGTCGCCCGGCGCGAAGTTCGTCTCCGATCCGCCGGGCGTCAGCTCGACGAAGTTGCCGCCGAGCAGGCTCTCCGAGGAGATCTTCACGTCCGAGTCGTCGGGCAGCTTCAGCGTGTCCTGCACCGCGAAGGTCGCCTTCGCCTCGAAGCTCGCGGGGTCGAGCTCGAGATGGGTCACGCTGCCGATCTTGATGCCCGCGAGCCGCACGTCGGTGCCGACGCTGATCCCCTCGGCGCTGCGGAACTTCGCGGTCAAGGGATAGCTGCCGCCGGTGACCGACAAGCCGCGGGTCTGCCCGGCATAGACGGCGAACCCGAGCGCGGCGGCAAGCACCACCGCGCCGATCACGGCTTCCGCTGCGCTGTTGGCCATCGCTCGTTTCCTATTCCGGCGCCCAGGCCTCGTAGTCGGGATGCGTCCGCGGACCTCCGGGCAGCAGGATGCTGCCCGGCGGGTGATAGGCGAGCGCGCTGCCGGTCAGGTTCGGAATGTGCGGCTTTTCCCACGGCTTGCGGGGCAGGGGCGCCTCGGTCGGCGGCAGCTGCCAGGTGTGGTGCAGCCAGCCGTGCCACTCCGGCGAGACCCGGCTCGCCTCGGCCTCGCCGTTGTAGATCACCCAGCGGCGGGCGCCGTCGGCGGACTGGTAATAGATGTTGCCCTGGGCGTCCTCGCCGACGCGCTTGCCCTTGCGCCAGGTGTAGAACTGCGTGCCGAGGGTCTGGCCGTTCCACCACGTCAGGATCTTCAAGAGGAAGTTCATCGCGCCCTCGCCGCCATCCGCGTCATCCCGGGTTATGGCGCAACCGCCCGAGGGGGTCCAGACGTCTCGCGCGGCGCGGGCCGCCTGCCGCATCCAGCGGCGTGGATTCTGCCCGAATGACAAGAAAGTATCGGTCGAGCGACGGTTGCGTAGTAGGCGCGGGCGGCCGAGGCTGCTACGTCTCAAGGGACGGCAACGCGCGACGGGGCCGAGCGTTCAAGGCCCGAGGCACAACGGGCGGCGCGGGAGGATGCGACTTGAAGCCGGACCTAGAGGTCGTCCAGATCGGTCGTGCGGAGTGCTTCAAGGCCTGGGAGCACGGCTATCCGTTTCGCACCGTGCGCTGGCACTTTCATCCCGAATACGAGCTGCACCAGGTCGTCGCCACGCGCGGCCGATATTTCGTCGGCGACTTCATCGGCAGCTTCGAGCCGGGCAACCTCGTCCTCACCGGCCCGAACCTGCCGCACAACTGGGTGAGCGACGTCGAAGCCGGCGAGACGGTGACGGTGCGCAACCGCGTGGTGCAGTTCAGCGAGCGCTTCATCGGGGACGCGATGGCGCTGATGCCCGAGCTCGCCGCCTTCCGCGACACCCTCGAGCGCAGCCGCTGGGGCGTCCGCTTCGACGCGCGCACCTCGGCCGAGGTCGAGCCGCATCTTGCCGGGCTCGTCGCCGCCCGCGGCATCCGGCGGATCGAGATCTTCATGGCCGTGGTGGGCGCGCTCGTCCGCGGCGACGGCCGCACGCTCGCCACCGCGAGCTACCTGCCCGATCCTTCGGGCTTCATGTCGGCCGGCATCAACGCGGCACTCGCCTACATCAACGAGAACCTGACCGAAGGCTTCGGCGAGGCCGATCTCGCCGCGATCGCCGGGCTGACACCGGCGGCCTTCTCGCGCAGCTTCCGCCGGCACACCGGGCTCGGACTCGTGCAGTACGTGAACCGCCTGCGCACCAACCTCGCCTGCCAGCTCCTTATGGGCGAGGCGCGGCTCCGGATCACCGACGTCTGCTTCGCCGCCGGCTTCAACAACATCTCGAACTTCAACCGGCAGTTCCTGGCGCAGAAGGGCATGACCCCGTCGCGCTTCCGCGAGCTTGTCGACGGGCACGCGGCGACCACGCCGCTGGCCGCAGGAGCGGAGGTCCCGGCCGCGCGCCTGACGGCCTGACGCTCCGCCTCGAAGACGCGGCCGGCCCTGCCGCGGCGGGGCCGGCCGACCCGAAGCCCGGACCGAAACCGATCGGCCGGAACGATGGACGACCAAGGGAGGAGACCGATGATGACCTTTGCAACCAGGCTCGCCGGCGCCAGCGCGCTCGCGCTCAGCCTCGTGGGCGCCGCCACCGCCTTCGCCGCAGGCGGCACGGTGGCATTCCTGATGCCGGACCAGGGCTCGACCCGCTACGAGGAGCACGACTTCCCGGGCTTCAAGGCGGAGATGACCAAGCTCTGCCCCGACTGCACGCTGATCTACCAGAACGCCACCGCCGACGCCTCGCTGCAGCAGCAGCAGTTCAACTCGGTGCTGACCCAGGGCGCCAAGGTCGTCGTGCTCGATCCGGTCGACTCCAAGGCCGCCGCCTCAATGGTCCGCCTCGCGCAGAGCCAGGGCGTCAAGGTCATCGCCTACGACCGCCCGATCCCCGACCTGCCGGCCGACTTCTACGTCTCCTTCGACAACAAGGCGATCGGCAAGGCGATCTCGGAGAGCCTCGTCCAGCACCTCGAGGCGACGAATGTCCCCAAGGACAAGGGTGGCGTCCTGCAGATCAACGGCTCGCCGACGGACGCGGCCGCCGGCCTGATCCGCGACGGCGTGCACGAGGGGCTCGGCGCCAGCGGCTACAAGACGCTCGCCGAGTTCGACACCCCCGACTGGCAGCCGCCCAAGGCGCAGGAGTGGACGAGCGGCCAGATCCAGCGCTTCGGCAACCAGATCGTCGGCATCGTCGCCGCCAACGACGGCACCGCCGGCGGCGCGATCGCGGCGCTCAAGGCGGCCGGCGTCAACCCGCAGCCGCCGGTGACCGGCAACGACGCGACGCTCGCGGCGCTGCAGCTCATCATCGCCGGCGACCAGTACAACACCATCTCCAAGCCCTCCGAGATCGTCGGCGCCGCCGCTGCCCAGGTCGCGGCCAAGTTCCTCGCCGGCGAGACGCCGGAGGCCAAGGCCACGCTCTACAACACCCCCTCCGAACTCTTCATCCCGGCGGTGGTGACCCAGGAGAACATCAAGGCCGAGATCTTCGACAAGGGGATCGCGAAGGCCGCCGACGTCTGCACCGGCCGCTATGCCGAGGGCTGCAAGAAGCTCGGCATCGAGTGAGCCGGCGCTGAAACCCGAGGCGCCCGGCCGCGGCCGGACGCCCGCTCGCAACCGAAATCCGGAGGTCGGGGCCATGGCCAACACGCACGCGGCAGAGCAGGGCGACCTGATCCTGAGCCTGCGCGGCATCTGCAAGAACTTCGGCGCGGTCTCGGCGTTGACCGAGATCGACCTCGACGTCCACGCCGGCGAGGTGGTGGCGCTCGTCGGCGACAACGGCGCGGGCAAGTCGACGCTGGTCAAGGTGCTGGCCGGCGTGCATGCGCCGACCTCCGGCACGATCCGCTTCCAGGGCCGCGAGGTGGCGATGAGCGGCCCCTCCGACGCGCTGAAGCTCGGCATCGCCACTGTCTACCAGGATCTTGCGCTCTGCGAGAACCTCGACGTCGTCGCCAACCTGTTCCTCGGCCACGAGATTGCGCCGTTCCGGCTCGACGAGACGGCGATGGAGGTCCGCGCCTGGACGCTCCTCTCCGAGCTCGCCGCCCGGATCCCGAGTGTCCGCGAGCCGATCGCGTCGCTCTCCGGCGGGCAGCGCCAGACCGTCGCCATCGCCCGGTCGCTCCTGCTCGATCCGCTCATCGTCATGCTCGACGAGCCGACCGCCGCCCTCGGCGTCGCCCAGACCGCCGAGGTGCTGAACCTCATCGAGCGGCTCAAGACCCGCGGCCACGGCGTCATCATGATCTCGCATAACATGGAGGACGTGCGCGCGGTCGCCGACCGCATCGTCGTGCTGCGTCTCGGGCGCAACAACGGCGTCTTCACGCCGGAGTCCTCGAACGCGGAGCTTGTCGGCGCGATCACCGGCGCCACTGACAACGCCGTCTCGCGTCGCGCCGCGCGCCGCGAAGCCATTGCCGAGGAGGCCCGCCCGTGACCGACCGGACCCCCGCCGACAAGCACCCGAAGGTGCTGCTCGACCGCAGCGACACCCGCGTCACCCATGCCGAGGGCTTCTCCGGCGCGCTGTCGAGCTTTCTCGACCGCGTCCGCTCGGGCGATCTCGGCTCGCTGCCGGTCGTCGTCGGGCTCATCATCATCTGGACGGTGTTCTACGCGCTGAACCCGATCTTCCTGTCGCCGAACAACATGGTGAACCTGTTCT
>JBDHSS010000258.1:0-4646 GCA_039808205.1 Paracoccaceae bacterium
AGGCTTCGTGCCGGCCGCGGGCGGTGCCGAGGCGCCGCGCGACCCGGCCTGCAGCGGCCTCATCGGCCGCGGCACCGGCGAGTGCGGCCGCCGGACCACCAGCGAATCATACTGGACATCGAGGACGCCGCTGTGAGACGTGCCCTTCTCGCCGCAGCCGTCCTCGGCTGGGCGGCGCCAGTCGCCGCGCAGCCGGCCTCCGACTTCCTGCCGCGCCCCGACCTCGCGCCGCCGCCACAGGCGGCGGCGACACCCGCACCAGTCATCCCGCCGCTGCCGGCCGCGGCCGCCGGCGTCGGCGTGCCGCTCCGCGGCGTGCTCATCGAGGGCGCGAGCGCGATCCCGTCGGCGGAGCTCACGCCGCTCTGGGCGCCGCTCGTCGGGAAGCCTGCGTCACCGTCCGCGCTCGAGGCGCTCGCCGAGCGGATCGGCGCGGCCTACCGCGCGCGCGGCTACGTGCTGTCACAGGCGGTGGTGATGGGCGGGCCCACCCGCGACGGCATCGTGCGCATCGCGGTGATCGAGGGCTTCATCGACCGGATCGCCGTCGAGGGCGGGACGCCGCGGCAGCAGGCGACGCTGTCGCGGCTGTTCGCGCCGGTGGGCGGCGACCGACCGCTGCGCATCGAGACGCTGGAGCGCAGCGTGCTGCTCGCGCGCGACACCTACGGAAGCGGCATCGACACCGTGGTCGAGCCGTCGCCCGACACCTTCGGCGCCGCCGACATGACCGTCCTCGCCGATCCGCAGCGCTACGCGGGCTTCGCCTCGGCCGACAACCGCGGCTCGCGACTCTATGGCGCGCTCGCGCTCAGTGCCGGCGTCAGCGCCTATGGCCTGCTCGACCGCGACGAGCGCATCGACGGCCTGATCGCGTTCGCGCCGCACGATGCCTCGCTCGCCTACCTCGAAGGCGTCCTCGACATGCCGCTCGCGGGGCTCGCCGGCACTTTCCTCGACGGCGGACGGCTCGAGCTGCACGCCGACACCTCGCACGGCGAGCCCGACCTCACGCGGAGCGGGTCGCCGAACGGCCTCACCGTCACCTCCGACGAGACCAACCTGCGCGCGGGCCTCATCGTGCCGTTCATCCGTACCCGCTCGCAGAACCTCTTCGGGCGCATCGGCGTCGACTGGCAGGACAGCACCAGCGTCACCGGCTTTGCCGGCGGCACCGTCGACAGCACCGACCGGCTGTTCGTGCTGCGCGCCCGCGCGAGCTGGGACGTGGCCGACCGCTTCGGCGGCGTCAGCCTCGTCGAGGCGGGCGTCCGCCAGGGGATCGGCGCGGGCATCGGCAAGCTCGGCGGCGAAGGGCCGGCGGCCGGCGATCCGGACTTCACCCTCGCGACACTTGACCTGACGCGGCTGCAGCAGCTCGGGCCCGACTGGGCGCTCTGGCTCGAGGGCACGGGCCAGCTCGGCGCCGACAGCCTGCCGAACTCGGAGCGCTTCGCCCTCGGCGGCAGCACCATCGGCCGCGGCTTCGCGCCCGGCAACACCACCGGCGATTCCGGCTGGGGCGGCCGGATCGAGCTCCGTCGGCAGCTCGTCATGCCGGGCGACGCGGCGCGGGCGCTGGAGCTCTACGTCTTTGGTGACTATGGCCGCGCCTACGACCGCTCCTTGGCGCACGACGGCGTGGCGGTCGAGGATCTCGGCTCGTACGGCATCGGCGCCCGCGTCGACCTCAACGAGTGGCTGACGCTGACGCCGGAGATCGCGCAGCAGGCGGCGGGCGTCGCCACCGACACCACCCGCCCCGGACACGAGACGCGGTTCCTGATCGGCGTCGTCGCCCGGTTCTGATCCCGCCCGATCGTCCGGCAAGCCGCCGGCCGCCGCGGCTGGACGGGCGGCGGGGTTCTGCATAGAAGATCGCCAAGCGGGCGGGGAGCGGGCATGCGGATACTGGTCACCAACGACGACGGCATCAGCGCGCCCGGCCTAGAGGTCGCCGAGGAGATCGCCGCCGCGCTGACCGGCGACGGCGGCGAGGTCTGGGTGGTCGCGCCGGCCTTCGAGCAGTCGGGCGTCGCGCACTGCGTGTCCTACGTGCGACCGATGCGGCTCGAGCGCCTCGGCCCGCGGCGCTTCGCCGTCGAGGGCTCGCCCGCCGACTGCGTGCTGGCCGGGGTCGGCGAGATCATGCGCGAGGCGCCGCCCGACCTGATCCTGTCGGGCGTGAACCGCGGCCACAACGTCGCCGAGGACACCGTCTATTCGGGCACCATCGGCGGCGCGATGGAGGGCGCGCTCAACGGCGTGCGCTCGATCGCGCTGTCGCAGTATTACGGGCCGCCCGGCCACGGGCCGGCCGATCCGTTCGAGGCCGCGCGCGCACACGGCGCCGACATCGTGCGGCGGCTGCTCGCGGCCGACGCATGGCCGACCTCGCCCTACGGCGTCTTTCACAACGTCAACTTCCCCGCACGGCCGGCCGAGGCGGTGCGCGGCGTGCGCGTCACCTTTCAGGGCTGGCGCGCGGCGCCGACCTTCGGCGTGCTGCCGCACGTGGCGCCGAACGGGCGGACCTACCTCTGGCTGACCCATGGCCACGGCAACGCCGAGGCGCCGGCGGGCTCGGACTCGCGCGAGTGCCACGACGGCTTCATCACCGTGACGCCGCTCGTCGCCGACCTGACGGCGCACCATCTCGTCGAGCCGCTTGCGCAGGCCTTCGGATAGCGCGAGGCTGAGCGCCCGATGCACCCGGCGGAACAGCAGATGCAGTTCGTCTTCACCCTGCGCTCGCGCGGGGTGACCAATGCCGAGGTGCTGAAGGCGATGGAGGTCACGCCGCGCGCCGACTTCCTCGAGGGCATCTTCCGCGAGCGCTCGTTCGAGGACACGCCCCTGCCGATCGAATGCGGCCAGACCATCAGCCAGCCGACGATCGTCGGGCTGATGACCCAGGCGCTCGAGATCACGCGCCGCTGCAAGGTGCTCGAGATCGGCACCGGCTCCGGTTATCAGGCGGCGATCCTGTCGCGGCTGGCCCGTCGGGTCTACACGATCGAGCGCCACCGCCGGCTTGCGCGGCGGGCGCGCGAGACGCTGCTGCGGCTCGGGCTGCACAACATCACCGTGGTGCACGCCGACGGCTCGCTCGGGCTGCCCGAGCAGGCGCCGTTCGACCGCATCCTGCTGACCGCCGCGGCCGAGGACGCGCCGCAGGGGCTCATCGACCAGCTGCGGCCCGGCGGGATCATGGTGCTGCCGGTCGGCCAGTCGAACGCGGTGCAGACGCTGATCCGCATCGAGAAGACCGAAAGCGGGCTGGAATACACCGACCTCGGCGCCGTCCGCTTCGTTCCCCTTGTCGAAGGCGTGGCGCAGGACGTATTGGAGTGACCGAGCGAGGGAAGCCGAAGGGGTGGGAATGACGCGCAGGGCCCGCGAAGCACACGTGCCGCGCAGGGCGGACGCGAGGCGCAGCCGATCCGCGTCGGGCGCGGCGTCGCTGGCGCTCGTCGCGCTCCTCGGCGTCGCCGCCTGCAGCGGCTCGTGGAACCCGCTCGCCAAGGGTCCCGATCCCGCGGCGCCGCCGCCGGCGGCTACCGTCGACAACCTGCCGCCGGATTCCCGCGGCGTCATCACCTACGCGAGCTACCAGGTCGCGGTCGCGCGCGACGGCGACACGCTGGCGACAGTGGCGAGCCGCGTCGGCACCACGCCCGAGGCGCTCGCCAGGCGCAACGCGCTGCCGGCCGACTACCTGCTGCACGCGGGCGAGGTGCTGCTGCTGCCCGACGGCGTGGCGCGGCCTTCGGCCGGCCTCGACAGCGGGACGGTGACGGGCCAGCCGCTCGGCTGGACGCCCGAAGGCGTCTCGGCGGCGATCGACGCGGGCGGCAGCCCGGCGACGACCGCCTCGGCCGAGAAGCCGGCGGCGAACCCGTTCCAGAACGGCCAGAAGGAGCCGCTGATCGACCCGGTGCGCCACCGCGTCGAGAAGGGCGAGACCGCCTACTCGATCGCGCGGCTCTACGGCGTCTCGGTCACGGCGCTGGCGTCGTGGAACGGTCTGGGGCCGGACCTCGCGGTGCGCGAGAACCAGGAGCTGCTGATCCCGATCGTCAGCGACGCCAACCGCATCGCGAGCGCGGCCGACGTCGACACCCAGCCCGGCCAGGGCACGCCGGTCGCGCCGCCGCCGCTCGCCGCCGAGCCGCTTCCCGAGAACATCACCGCGACGGCCGAGCCCGCCTCGCCCGACCTCGGGCAATACCGCACGCCCGCCGGCGGCCGCCTCGGCGCGCCGGTCAGCGGCACCGTGTCGCGCAAGTTCAATGCGGCGCACCCGAACGGCATCGCCTTCGCGGCGACGCCGGGCACGCCGGTGCACGCGGCCGCCGCCGGCGACGTGGCGGCGATCACCGAGGCGGTCGGCGGGCTCGGCACCATCGTGCTCGTCCGCCACAAGGACGACCTCATCACCACCTACTCGACCCTGACCGACGTCACCGTCAAGGAGGGCGACCGGGTGCAGAGCGGCCAGGTCCTCGGCAAGGTCGCGCAGCGCGACAAGCCCGAGCTGCAGTTCGACGTGTTCCGCGGCACGACGAATGTCGATCCGACGCCGTATCTGACCGGGGCGCAGTAGCTCGCCGTCCTGCCGGGTGTGCACACGACGGTGCCGTCCT
>JBDHSS010000259.1:0-4630 GCA_039808205.1 Paracoccaceae bacterium
CCGGCGCAGCCAGCTGGCGCGGGCGCGCGCCCATCCCGACAGCGCGCCGCCGGCGGCGCGGCGGGCGACGGCCGGCGGGCGGGTGCTGACTGCCAACGCGGTGCGGATCAACCGCTCGCGCCAGGAGCTCTATGCGTTCTGGCGCGACTTCGCGAACCTCTCGCGCTTCATGGAGAACGTGCGCGCGGTGCGACCGCTCGGGGAAGGGAGGGCCGAGTGGACGATCGCCGCGCCGCTCGGCGCCAGCGTCACGCTCCGGACCGAGGTGACCGAGGACCGCGCGGGCGAGCTCATCGCCTGGCGGACGCTCGCGGGCTCCGACGTCGACGCCGAGGGCCGCGTCGCCTTCCGCGACGCGCCGGGCGGTCGCGGCGCCATCGTCGAGGCGACGGTCGCCTACAAGCCGCCGGGGGGCGAGCCCGGCCGCTGGATTGCCCGGCTCTTCGGCCGCGAGCCGGAAGTCCAGGGCCGCCGCGAGCTCCGCCGCTTCAAGATGCTGATGGAGACCGGCGAGATCGCCACGTCCGAGAACCGCCCGGACGAGAGCCACCCCGACGAGAACCCCTGAAAGGAGACGCCGGTGCGCGCACTGACCTGGCACGGAACCCACGACGTTCGCGTCGAGACGATGCCCGACCCCGGCCTCGTCAACCCCCGCGACGCGATCGTCGAGGTAACCTCGACGGCGATCTGCGGCTCGGACCTGCACCTCTACGACGGGGTGATCCCGGGGATGATGGCCGGCGACATCCTCGGCCACGAGTTCATGGGTCGCGTCGTCGAGGTCGGGCCGAAAAGCACGCTCAAGGTCGGGCAGCGGGTGGTGGTGCCCTTCACCATCTCCTGCGGCAGCTGCTACTTCTGCGAGCGGCAGCAGTTCTCGGCCTGCGACAACTCGAACCCGGTTGCCAACCAGGACCTGACCGAGCCGCTCTATGGCCACCCGATGAGCGGGCTCTTCGGCTACTCGCACCTGACCGGCGGCTACCCGGGCGGGCAGGCGGAATACGTGCGGGTGCCGTTCTCCGACGTGGGCCCGATCGTCATCGAGGACGACGCGCTTGCCGACGAGCGGGTGCTCTTCCTCTCCGACATCCTGCCGACCGGCTGGATGGCGGCGGAGAACGCAGGGATAGAGCCCGGCGACATCGTCGCGGTCTGGGGCGCGGGGCCGGTCGGGCTCTTCGCGGTGCAGAGCGCGCTGCTGATGGGGGCGGGCCGGGTGATCGCGATCGACCACTACCCGCACCGCCTCGAGCTCGCGCGCGGGCTCGGCGCCGAGGTCATCGACTTCCGCCAGACGGCGGTCCTCGAGGCGCTGCTGGAGATGACCGGCGGCATCGGCCCGGACGCGGTGATCGACGCGGTCGGCACCGAGGCGCACGGCTTCGCGATCGACAACTTCCTCGACACCGTCAAGCAGCACACCCTCGGCGGCGCCGACAGCGGCCATGCGCTCCGCGAGGCGATCCTCGCCGTGCGCAAGGGCGGGCGGATCTCGGTGCCCGGCGTCTACGGCGGCTTCCTCGACAAGTTCCCGATCGGCGCGCTGATGGAGAAGGGGCTCACGCTCCGCACCGGCCAGACCCACGTCCAGCGCTACACGAAGGAGCTGCTGCGGCGGATCGGCGACGGCGAGATCGACACCACCTTCCTCATCAGCCACCGCCTGCCGCTCGAGGAGGCGCCGACCGGCTACCGCAACTTCCACGACCAGCAGAACGACTGGACCAAGGTGGTGCTGAAGACCGCCCGGGCGGCCGCGGCGTGAGACGAAGCCGTCGCTTCGCGGAGGAGCGCGAGCGTCGCGTCGGGGGAAGGATCCCCGGGAAAGCCGCGCAGCGCCGGGCTCCGTCGCTGTCTCACCCGAGGGAACGCTCGGGCGCGGGTGCCGGTCGCACCCCGGCGTCGCGGTCGGGCAGGGGGGTGGCGCGGATCGCCGCGAGGAGCCCCGGATCGACGCGGCGGCCGGTGCCGCCGGTGCCCGGCAGGTGCCCGAGGAGGCCGTTCTCGCAGAGCCGGTCGTCGTCCCAGCCGAGGTGGTTGGCGACCGGGTAGAGGCAGACGCCCTCGACCGGCACGCCGCGGGCGCGGGCGCGGGCGGTCTCCGCCGCCACCATGGCGAGCCAGGGGCCGCGGGCGGGCCCCTCGGTGCCGGTCTCCGAGATCAGGATCGGGCGGACGGTGCGGGCGTGAAGCTCGAAAAGCAGGTCGGCGAGCGGGCGATACCGCGGATGCTCGGGGCCGATCGGCGGCCCGCCGTGGATCCACTGGTTGGTCGGGTAGTAGTTGGCGCCGACGATGTCGAGAAGCGAGGGATCGCCGCCGATCTGCGGCCAGAGCCGGCCGGAGAGGAGGTCGGCGGCCTGGAACTGCGCCGCGTGCCAGCCCTCGGCCTCGCCGCGCGGCCGACCGGTCGCGGGGTCGTGGTGGATGGCGATCAGCGGCTCGGCGAGGACGAAGCGGGCGCGCGGATCGACGGCGCGGAGCGCGTGCATCGCCGCGATGGCCGCGCGGGCGAGCTGGACCTTGAGCTCGAAGCCGCGGCCGCGCGCGAAGGGGTTGAGATAGGCCGCGTCGCCACCGGCCCAGGCGAGAAACGAGATCTCGTTGACCGGGCACCAGAACGGGACCGCGTCGGTCTCGTCGCGGTGCAGGCGCGCGGCGGCGCCGGCGAAGGCGGCGAAGCGGTCGACGAAGGCCGGGGTCCAGATGTCGAGGTCGTCGGGCCAGCCGTAGTGCAGCAGGTCCCAGATCACCTGCGTGCCGGTCGCGCGCGCCGCGGCGAGCATCGGCCGCCAGCTCGCGAGGTCGTGGACGCCCGGCGTGCGCTCGATGCGGTGCCAGCGCAGGCCGTCGCGCATGGTGCGGATGCCGAGGCCGGCGAGCTGGCGGTAGTCGGCCGCGGCGTGGACGTCGTGGCCGGTCGAGGCGAGGACGTCGAGCCGCCGCCCGGTCGGCAGCCGGTGCGACGAGCACTCCCAGCCGCCGTGCAGGAAGCTCCGGAAGAGCCGCGGCGGCGGGGCAGGGGGCCGCTCGGCGAGCACCGCGTCGAAGAGCGCGCGCCACTGCGGCACCACGACCTCGGCGGTGTAGTGCCTCCGGACGTGGGCGCGGAGCCCGGCGGCGAGGCGGCGGCGCAGCACCGGCGCGCCGAGGAGCCGCAGGATCGCCGCGGCGGCGGCGTCCGGGTTCTCGTGCGGCACGAAAAGGCCGCTCGTGCCGTCCTCGATCTGCTCGAGGACGCCGTTGTCGGGGGTCGCCACGACGGCGAGGCCGGCGAGGCCGGCCTCGGCGATGACGTGCGGCATGCCCTCGCCGCGCGACAGCCAGACGAAGACGTCCATGGCGGCGAGGAGCCGCGGCACGTCCGGGCGGTCGCCGAGGAAGCGGAGCGCGTCCCCGAGGCCGAGGGCGGCGGCGAGGGCGCGCAGCTCGTCGGCGTACTCGGGCATGAAGGCGTCCGGGCCGCCGACGACGAGGAAGCGCGCGGCGGGCGCGGCGGCGTGGACGCGGGCGGCGGCGCGGATGAAGTCCTCGACGCGCTTCTTGCGGTCGAGCCGGCCGACCCAGCCGATGACCGGCGCGTCCGGCTCGAGGCCGAGCTCGGCGCGGACGGCCGTTCGCGCCGCAGGGTCGAACTCGGACGGGTCGACCATCGACGGGATGACGAGCGCGTGGTGCTCGCGGCCCGGCATGTGCGAGGCGGCGGCGTCGCGGATCGTCCGGCACACGCCCACGTAGCGGCTGGTGAGATGCTTCGGCCCGGCCAGGGCCTCGGCGACGAGGCCGCCGTGCTCGATGAGCGGCGGGCGGAGCGGCAGGCGCTCGAGCGCGGGGTAGATGTCGGCGACGTTCTGGCAGGCGACGACGAGGTCGCAGCCGGCGAGGCGGCCGGCGAGATAGCCGACCGTGTCCTCGAACGAGAGATCGTAGGCGGTGGTGTCGACATGGACGCCGAGGGCGGCGAGCTGGGCGTGGGTCTGGTCGGGCATGCCCGCCTTGCGGAAGCAGGGCAGGACCTCGATGCGGTAGCGCCTGCGGTCGAGATGGCGGGCGAGCAGCCGCACCTCGGTCTCCTCGCCGCCGACGACGAGCCAGGCGAAGACGAAGAGGATGCGGACCGGTGGCGCCTCGGTCATCGGGCGAGGACGATCTGCAGGAACTCGGGCCGCTCGTCGGGCAGGCGGCGGAGGAAGTCCGCGGCCTCGTCGAACGGCACGACATGGGTGACGAGATGGGCCCGGATCGCCGCGCCCTCGGCGCGAAGGAGCGCGATCGTCTCGGCGGCGAGGCGGCGGCGGTCCCAGAGCGCGCCGAAGCCGCGCGGGACGCGGCCGATCTGGGCGCAGCGGATCGCGAGGCCGTTGTGGTGGAACTCCTCGCCGAGGCGGGTGGCGTCGAGCCCGCCCTGGTAGAAGGCGAGGTCAATCACCGTGCCCTGCGGCCGCAACGCCTTCAGGGCGAGCCCGAGGCTCTCGGCGCGGGCGCGGGTCTGGAACACGATGTCGGCGCCGCGGCCCTCGGGCCCGTGCCAGCGGTCCTTGGCCGCGACCCACGCCTCGGCCTCGGCGAGCGCCTCGAGGCCGAGGGCGCCCGCGCGCTCGCGCCGCCAGGCCGACGGCTCGGC
>JBDHSS010000260.1:0-4618 GCA_039808205.1 Paracoccaceae bacterium
CGCGACCGGCTGAACGAGGAGCTGCTGGCGCTCTGGGCGCGGACCGGCAAGACGATCTGCTTCGTCACCCACTCGATCCCGGAGGCGGTCTATCTCTCGACCCGCATCGTGGTGATGAGCCCGCGCCCCGGCCGCGTCACCGACGTGATCGAGAGCCACCTGCCGCGCGAGCGGCCGCTGCACATCCGCGAGAGCCGCGACTTCCTCGACATCGCCGCCCGCGTGCGCGACGGCCTGCGCGCCGGCGTGGGCGACGAGGTATGAGCCGGCCGGCAACCCGAGGCGCGCCGTGCGCGGCGCAACGGCGCCGCGATCGGGGGAACGGCCGCAGCGGCGGCCGTTCCCCCAGCGCCGGCCGAGCGGGAGCCCTTGCGGCTCCCCGAGGCCGGCGCTTCCCGGAGCCCGCTCGCGGATGAGCCGACGCGCCGCCGTCCTGCCGGTCCTGACCGTCGTCCTCGGCATCCTCGCGCTCTGGTACGCGGCCGCCGTCGTCCTCAATGCCGCCTGGGCCTACGACGACGCCGCGCGCAACGGCCGCACGCTCGGGCCCGTCGCGCTCGTCGCCGCCACGATGAGCCAGGAGCGGCCGCGGCTGCCGGCGCCGCACCAGGTGGTGGCCGAGCTCTGGAAGACCACCGTCGCGGTGCCGATCACCTCGAAGCGCAGCCTCGTCTACCATGCCTGGGTGACGCTGGCGGCGACGCTCGCGGGCTTCGTGCTCGGCGCCGGGCTCGGCATCCTGCTCGCGACGCTCATCGTGCACAGCCGCACCATGGACGCGAGCGTGATGCCCTGGGTGATCGCGAGCCAGACGATCCCGATCCTCGCGATCGCGCCGATGATCATCGTCGTCTTGAACTCGGTCGGCGTGACCGGACTGCTGCCGAAGGCGATCATCTCGATGTACCTGAGCTTCTTCCCGGTCGCGGTCGGCATGGTGCAGGGCTTGCGCAGCCCCGACCGCCTGCTCCTCGACCAGATGCGCACCTGGAACGCCAGCCGCGCGCAGGTCTTCGCCAAGCTGCGCTGGCCGGCGGCGCTGCCGTGGCTCTTCGCCTCGCTCAAGGTCGGCGTCGCGGCGAGCCTCGTCGGCGCGATCATCGGCGAGCTGCCGACCGGCGCGGTCGCCGGGCTCGGCGCGCGGATGCTGTCGGGCAGCTACTACGGCCAGACCGTGCAGATCTGGGCGGCGCTGGTCATGGCGGCGATCCTCGCGGCACTCCTCGTCGGGCTGATCGGCGTGACCGAGCGGCTGACCGAGCGCGCGCTCGGGGGCCGGCGGTGACGGGGCGCGCGCGATGATCGTCCTCGGCGCCGTCGTCTGCCTGGCGGGGTGGCTACTCAACGTCTGGCTCGCCGCGAACGCGACGAGTCGCTGGGGTCGGCTGCTGCCGCCCTTGGTCTTCGGGCTGACGCTGCTGGCGCTCTGGGAGATCGCGGTGCGCGCCTTCGCGATCAGCCCGGTGCTCCTGCCGGCGCCGAGCGCGATCGGGACGCGGCTGGTCGCGAGCCTGCCGACGCTCCGCGCCGACGTGATGCAGACCTTCGTCAAGGGCGCGCTATCGGGCTATGCGATCGGCTGCGGTGCGGCGTTCCTGGTCGGCATCGTCGCCGATCGGGTACCGTTCCTGCGGCAGGGCCTGCTGCCGGTCGGCAACTTCGTCGCGGCGCTGCCGATCGTCGGCATGGCGCCGATCATGGTGATGTGGTTCGGCTTCGACTGGCAGTCGAAGGCCGCGGTCGTCGTGCTGATGGTGTTCTTTCCGATGCTTGTCAACACCGTGCAGGGCCTTGCGAGCACCGACCCGATGCAGCGCGACCTGATGCGGACCTATGCCGCGGGCTACTGGCCGACGCTGCTGAAGCTGCGGCTGCCGGCAGCGGCGCCGTTCCTGTTTAACGGCTTGAAAATCTGCACGACCCTCGCTTTGATCGGCGCGATCGTGGCGGAGTTCTTCGGCTCGCCCACGCTCGGCATGGGCTTTCGCATCTCGACCGAGGTCGGGCGCCTGGCGCTCGACATGGTCTGGGCGGAGATCGCGGTCGCGGCGCTGGTCGGGTCGGCGTTCTACGGCGTCGTGGCGCTGATCGAGCGGGGCGTGACCTTCTGGCACCCCTCGCAGCGGCGCTGAGGCCCGGGGAGCGCGCGCCGGCGCTCCGCGGGACGGTCCAACAGGGAGTGACACGCGACATGACCAAGTGGATAAGCGCGCTCGCCGGGGCCACCGCCCTCGCGGGCCTCGCCTCGGCCGCGCACGCCGAGGCGGTGACGCTGCAGCTCAAGTGGGTGACGCAGGCGCAGTTCGCCGGCTACTACGTGGCCAAGGACAAGGGCTTCTACGACGAGGAGGGCCTCGAGGTCACGATCAAGCCGGGCGGCCCCGACGTCGCCCCGGCGCAGGTGATCTCCGGCGGCGGTGCGGACGTCGTCATCGACTGGATGCCCTCGGCACTGGCCGCGCGCGAGAAGGGCCTGCCGCTCGTCAACATCGCCCAGCCGTTCAAGCGCTCGGGGATGGAGCTCACCTGCCGCAACGACTCGGGCGTCACCTCGACCAAGGACTTCCCCGGCCATACCTTGGGGGTCTGGTTCGGCGGCAACGAGTACCCGTTCCTTTCCTGGATGTCGAAGCTCGGCATCCCGACCGACGGCAGCCCGCAGGGCGTGACGGTGCTGAAGCAGGGCTTCAACGTCGATCCGCTCCTGCAGAAGCAGGCGGCCTGCATCTCGACGATGACCTACAACGAGTACTGGCAGGTGATCGACGCCGGCCTCAAGCCCGAGGACCTGACCGTCTTCAAGTACGAGGACGAGGGCGTCGCCACGCTCGAGGACGGGCTCTACGTGCTCGAGGCGAAGCTGCAGGATCCGGCCTTCGTCGACACCATGGCGAAGTTCGTCCGCGCCAGCATGAAGGGCTGGAAGTGGGCCGAGGAGAACCCCGACGACGCGGCGATGATCGTGCTCGACAATGACGAGACCGGCGCGCAGACCGAGCACCATCAGAAGCAGATGATGAGCGAGATCGCCAAGCTCACCGCCGGCACCGACGGCACGCTCGATCCCGCCGACTACGACCGCACCGTCGCGACCCTGCTGACCGCGGGGTCCGATCCGGTCATCACGAAGAAGCCGGAAGGCGCCTGGACCCATGCGGTGACCGACAAGGCGTTCGCCGAGTGAGCTGATCTGGCCGGCGGTGCGCCGCCGGCCCCCTGCGACGGGGAGGGGACGGCATGGCGTGGAGCGAGGACGATCTCGAGCGGCTGCGCGCGCGCTATGCCGACGATCCCGGCGGGCGGATGCATGACCCGAAGTTCGCGCGCGTGGCCGAGCGGGTGTTCAGCCGCGGCGCGCGGCCCGCGCCTTTCGTGGGCGTGCCGACGTTCCTGACCGCGCCATTCCGCCAGGTGGACCCGGCGGCGCCGGACTTCACCGGGCTCGACGTGGCGATCACCGGCGTGCCGATGGATCTCGGCGCGTCAAACCGGGTCGGCGCCCGCTTCGGGCCGCGGGCGGTGCGCACGATCGAGCGGGTCGGCCCGTATCACCACGTGCTCGACGTGGCGCCGATCTACGACCTCCGCGTTGCCGACGTCGGCGACGTGCCGTTCTCCAGCCGCTACGACCTTGCCGCCAGCCACCGCGAGATCGAGGCCTGGATCGCGGCGATCGTCGCGGCGGGGGCAAGGCCCTTGTCCGTCGGCGGCGATCACTCGATGAGCTATCCGATCCTGCGCGCCGTCGGCCGCGACCGCCCCGTCGGGCTCGTGCACATCGACGCGCATTCCGACACCGGCGGGCCGTTCGACGGCCTGCGCGAGAACCACGGCGCGCCGTTCCGCAACGCGGTGCTCGCCGGGGTGCTCGATCCGACGCGCACCGTGCAGATCGGGCTGCGCGGCGCGTCGGAATACCTCTACGAATTCGCCACCGAAAGCGGCATGACCTGCATCCACGCCGAGGAGGTGGAGGAATACGGCCTGAAGGCGGTGATCCGCCGCGCACGCGAGGTAGTGGGCGACGGCCCCACCTATCTGTCCTTCGACATCGACGCGCTCGATCCGGCCTTCGCGCCCGGCACCGGGACGCCGGAGATCGGCGGGCTGACCACGCGCGAGGCGCAGGCGATCCTGCGCGGGCTCAAGGGCATCGACCTCGTTGGCGGCGACGTCGTCGAAGTGGCGCCGCAGTACGACGCCACCACCAACACCGCCCACGCCGGCGCCCAGATGCTGTTCGAGATCCTGAGCCTCATGGTGTTCAGCCCGTCGCGGGACGAGCGGTAGGCGCGAGCGCGCGGCACCGCGACCGAAGCTCCGGCCGCAGGCCGGAGCGAGTCCGGGCCGTTGCTCGGAGCGCAGGATGCGCGGAGAGCAAGGGGGGTGACGTGTCGCCCACAGCGCAAATGCGTCAAGAATCCACAAGCGAGTGTCGGCTTAGGCACCCTCCGGCTCAGCCCCGTCGATGGCGCCGAAGATCGTACGCCCCCGCTCGTCGCGCACCTCGACGCGGCGTCGGCCGCCCGGCCGGAGCGGCGCGATCGTGGCGATCGGCTCGCCTGTGACGATGCAACCGGGCGCGAGCGGGCGCGCGGCGGCGGCAGCGGCGACGAGC
>JBDHSS010000261.1:0-4606 GCA_039808205.1 Paracoccaceae bacterium
CGATGCGGCGCTGCTCGACCTTGCCGTCGGCGCCCACCACCATGACGAAGGTGCCGAGCTGGTCGCGCTGCACCGCGGTCCCCGGCACCGTCAGCACCATCGCCGCGTCCCCCTGCTCGAGCGCGACGCGGACCAGCGCGCCGTCGAGGAGCAGGCGGTCGGGGTTGTCGAACCTCGCGCGCACCGTCACCGTATCGGTGCCCTGGCCGACATCGGCGCTGATGTAGTCGATCGTCCCGCCCAGCGGATAGGCCTTGCCGTTCGCGAGCGTCAGGTGGACCGTCGGGGTCGCCCCCACCTTGCCGGCGGCCTCGGCGGCGCGGAAGTCGAGGACGCGCGCGGTCTCGATCTGGGTCTCGACCTCGACGCCGTCGAGCCGCGTCAGCGTGACGAGCGGGCCGCTGTCCGGCCCGACGAGCGCGCCGACGTCGAACGCGGTCAGCCCGACGATGCCGGCGAAGGGCGCGATGATCCGGGTATAGGAGAGCTGCAGCTTCTGCTGGTCGAGCGCGGCGTTCAGCTGCTGCAGCTGACCCTCGGCCTGATCGAGCTCCGCCTGGGCGATGTCGAGCTCGTTCTGCGCCACGGCCTTCTTGGCGACGAGTGTCTGCTTGCGGTCGCGCTCGATCCGCGCGAGGTCGCGCTTGGCCGTGCCGGCTGCCAGCGCGCCTTCGGCCTCCTTGACCGCGGCGGCATAGGCCTCGTCCTGGATGGTGAAGAGCACGTCGCCGGCCGCGACGTCCTGGCCTTCGGTGAAATGCACCGCCTCCAGGAACCCCGCGACCCGCGCGCGCAGGTCCACCTTCTGGGCCGCCTCCACCCGGCCGGTGTAGCTGACCCCGAAGCGAACGTCCGCCACCGTCGCCGGCGCCACCCCGACGGCCGGCCGCGGTGCGTCCTGCGCCCACCCGGCGCCGGCCACGGCGACGCCGAGGAGGAGGCTCGCCATCCGATGAGTCGCCCGCATCGCCGCCTCCGGTCTGCCCCCGCGCATGGTGGCGTGCGGCGGGCGCCCGGCGCAAGGGTTGCGTGCGGCTCGCGCGCACCTCGCGGCGCGAAAGCGAGGGTGAAACCCGAGCGACGCGGTGGCATCCGCGCCGGCGCCGGAGTAGTGGCAGGGGCGCGGGAGCACCCGGGCGCCGCGGTCGCCGGAACCGGAGGGAGAGGAAGGTGTATCTCAATACGGCCCTGCTGGCCCTGGTCGCCGCCCTTTACGCGCTCGTCTCCGGCCGGGTGGACCGATCGCGCCTCAGCGGCCCCATCCTCTTCGTCGCCGTCGGCCTCGTGCTCGGCCCGACGGTCATGGGCGCGCTGGCGCTCGATGCGACGATCGACGACCTGCGCCTCCTCGCCGAGATCACGCTCTCGATGGTGCTCTTCGCCGACGCCGCCAACGCCGACGTCGAGCAGATCCGCCGCACCCGCTTCCTGCCGCGGCGGCTGCTCTTCGTCGGCCTGCCGTTGACCATCGTCCTCGGGCTCGCCTGCTCGCTCGTGCTGCTGCCCGGGCTCGGGCTCATCGAGGCCGCGCTCCTCGCCACCGCGCTCGCCCCGACCGACGCGGCGCTCGGCAAGCCGGTGGTGGTCAATCCCGCGGTGCCGCCGGCGATCCGCGAGAGCCTGAACTTCGAGAGCGGCCTCAACGACGGCATCTGCGTGCCGATCGTCGTCTTGCTGCTCGGCGCCGCCGCCGGCGAGGCGCACGGTGGCGGCACCCTCGGGCACATCCTTTTGACCGTGATCGAGGAGATCGGCATCGGCGTCGCCGTCGGCCTCGCGATCGCCATTCCCGGCGCCTGGCTCATCGGCCGCGCCCATGCCGCCGGATGGATCGCGCCCAACTGGATCCGGGTTCCGGCGATGACGCTGGCCATCGCCTGCTTCGCGCTGGCGCAAGGCATCGGCGGCTCGGGCTTCATCGCCTGCTTCGTCGGCGGGCTCGCCTTCGGCATGCGCCGGCCCGACCGGCACGACCTGCTCCACGCCACCGAGAGCGCGGGCGACGTGCTGTCGCTCGTCACCTGGGTGGTCTTTGGCGCGCTGGTGGTGCTGCAGGTTGCCGGTGCGGTGACGCTGCCGGTCGTCGTCTATGCGGTGCTGAGCCTGACGGTGGTGCGGATGCTGCCGGTCTGGCTCTGCCTGCGCGGCACCGGCATCGGCGCGCGCGACCGGCTCTTCATCGGCTGGTTCGGGCCACGCGGTCTCGCGAGCATCGTCTTCGGCGTGCTGATCCTGTCGGCCGGGCTGCCGGGGGGCGACACGCTGGCGGCGACGATCGTCTGCACCGTGCTCCTGAGCGTGGTCGCCCATGGCGCCAGCGCAGCGCCGCTGATCCGCGCGCTGGCGCCCGACTGGGCGCGCCGCGCCGCCGCAGGTTGAGCCCGAGCCCGATGGAGCGCTTCCCGCACCTCCGCTCGGTGTTCCGCGGCCTTCGCATCGCGTTCCGCGAGCCGGAGGTGCGCGGCGCCGCCGAGCTCGCCGGCGCCCTCGTCTTGCTCGCGACCGTCGTCTACCGCCTGGTCGAGGGCTGGTCCCTCGTCGATGCGTTCTATTTTTCCGTCGTCACCATCGCCACCGTCGGCTACGGCGACCTGACCCCCGCGACCGTCCTCGGCAAGCTCTTCACCGTCGGCTACATCGTCGCCGGCATCGGCCTCTTCGTCGCGGCCGTGACCGCCATCGCGCAAGCGGTGATCCGTTCCGCCTCGCCCAAGGAGTGACCCTTCCGGCGCCAAACCGGCGCCGGTCAAGCCGGCTCGGGCCGTAGCGCCCAGAACGCGAGAAGCGGCGCCTCGCCCGAGCGCATGGCGTGCCTGATCCACGGCGGGTTGTAGAAGCTGCCGCCGATGCCCGGGGTGAACCAGTCGCTGTCGCCGTGCTGGAACTCGCCTTCGGAGAAGACGAGGTAGGTTTCCTCCGGCGCATGCGAATGGTCGGTGTAGCGCACCCGCGGCGCGAGCAGCGAGACGCCGAGCCAGACGTCGGTGCGGTTCTCGAGCCCGGCCGGGCCGAGGATCATCGCGTTGGCGTGGCCGTCGGGGAAGTTGGCGCTGGCGCTCGCGTCGTAGCCGGTGCGGCGCTGCCATTCGAGCGCGGGCTCCACGGCGCGGAAGGCGTCGAGCAGCGCCGCGAGATCCGCGTCGCCGGTATCGACCGCGAGCGCCGCGTCCAGCCAGGCGCAGACCGGCAGGCGGCTGCCCGGACGGTCGCGGCGCGGCGCCGGCACAGCCAGGGCTGCGGCGATGCGCTCGAGCGAGGCGGCGGCCTCGGGGCCCGGCGCACGGGCGCGAAAGGCGGCGAGGGCGGCATCGGCGAAGCGTTGCAGGGCGGCGTCGCGGCTCATGGCGCGTCCTTGGCCGGGCGGAGCGCCTCGGATTTCCTGAGCGCCGCGGCAAGGCCCGCGGCGACGACGGCATCGAAGCCGCCGGCGCGCATCGCCTCGATCGCGGCGGCGGTAACGCCGCGGTACTCGACGAAGGCGGCGACGGTGTCGGCCGGATCCTCGCCGGTCTTCTCGAAAATGCGGCCGGCGCCGATCAGGATCGCCACCGCGGCGCGGCGGGCGACGTCCGCCGGGACGCCGTGCGCGACCGCGTCGCGGATGAGCGCGGTGGCGAGGAGCGCCGGATAGGCGGGGCCGGTGCCGGAGTGGCCGGTCAGATAGTCGATGTCGGCCTCGCGCGGCACCTCGTCGCCGGTGCCGCAGGCGTCGAAGATGCGGCGGACGGCGGCGCGGTCGGCGTCCGTGACGGCGGCGCTCGCCGTCCAGGGCGTGTAGGAGCGCCCGACATCGGCGGCGGCGTTCGGCAAGGCGCGCACAACGCGCTCGGTGCCGGTGCGCGCGGCGAGGTCGGCGAGCGGGATGCCGGCCATCACCGAGATGACGAGCTTTCCCGGCGCGGCGAGGCTGATCGCGGCCCAGTCCTGCGGCCGGACCGAGAGGACGATCACATCGGAGGCGTCGGCGAGCGCCTGGTTGTCGTGGGTCCAGCTGGCGCCGGGGAGCCAGTCGGGCGGCGTGCTGCGGCAGGAAAGCGTGAGGGTCGCCGGCGGCAGGCCGGAGCCTGCGAGCGCGCGGGCGAGCGCGCCGCCGATCCAGCCGTTGCCGCCGACGATGCCGATGCGGGGAAGATCGTCCATCACGCGGCCCCCTTGGCCCGGTCGCGCTGGAGCGCGGCGCGCGAGAGGCGGTCGAGGAGGATGGCGACGGCGACGATGGCGAGGCCGGCGCGAAGGCCGAGGCCCATCTCCATGCGGGTGAGGCCGCGCGTCACCTCGGCGCCGAGCCCGCCGGCGCCGACGAGGCCGGCGAGGACCACCATGGCGAGCGACAAGAGGATGCACTGGTTGAGGCCGACCACCAGCGTCGGCATCGCGGCGGGCACCTCGATCTTGGTCAGGATCGTCCGCGGCTCGGCGCCGATCGCCTGTCCGAGCTCCAGGAGATCCTTCGGCACCTGCTTGAAGGCGAGGGTGGTGAGGCGCAGCATCGGCGGGACTCCGTAGACGATCGTCGCGATGATGGCAGGAACCTGGCCGAGGCTGAAGATGATGACGGCGGGGATCAGGTAGACCCAGGGCGGCACCGTCTGCATGATGTCGAGGA
>JBDHSS010000262.1:0-4601 GCA_039808205.1 Paracoccaceae bacterium
TCGGGGAGCCCCCCGGGGCTCCCGCTCGGCCGGCGCTTGGCGGTCGGCCGCCTTTGCGGCCTCCCTCCGGCGGAACGAGCTTCGCCCGTGAGAAGGAGGTTCTCCCCGCCTGTTGGCGGGGCCCCTGCGCCTGCTCGATAGGGTTTCTGCCCATATGAAATCCGGAAGGGGCACGGGCCGGGCCGGCGGCGCCCGGCGCCGGGCCGCGGACGGGCGGCTCCGGGGCGGCGGGGCGCGAACGGGGCGGCGGTGCCATGAGCCCGGGTTCTAGTCGGCTAGGCCCGGCTCGTCGAGGAGCGTGCGCCCGGCGCGGTCCTCGACCTCGATCACCCAGAGGTCAGGGTCGAAGCGGCGCTGGCGGCCGATGGCGGCCTCGACCTCGGGCTCGGCGCCCTCGGCGATCGGCGTCCACACCCGGGCACCGCTCGCGTCATAGCTGCGCGCGAAGGCGCGAGCCGCGCCGTCGAGGGTGTTGAGCTTCACCACCACGGCGCCGGCGGTGGCGTCGCCGCGGGCGGTGACGAAGGCGGGGATGTCGGCGAGCCGCAGCCGCGCGAGGTAGGCCTGGACCCAGAACTCCGCGGTCAGCCGCGGCCCGCTCACGGCTCGCCGTCGGAGAAGTCGAGGCCGATCTCGCCGTAGCGCTCGCGCTCCTCGAGCCAGCCGGGCCGCACCTTGACGGTGAGGAAGAGGTGCACCTCGCGGCCGAGGAAGGCGCGGAACTCCTCGCGCGCGGCCTTGCCGATCGCCTTGATCGTCTCGCCCTTCGGCCCGAGTGCGATGCCCTTGTGGCCGTCGCGCGCCACGTAGATCACCTGGTCGATCCGGACCGAGCCGTCCTTGCGCTCCTCCCAGCCCTCGGTCTCGACGGTCAGCTCGTAGGGCAGCTCCTGGTGCAGCCGGAGCGTCAGCTTCTCGCGCGTGGTCTCGGCGGCGAGAAGTCGGAGCGGCAGGTCGGCGATCTGGTCCTCGGGGTAGAGCCACGGGCCCTCGGGCAGCTCGGCCGCCAGCCAGCCGCGCAGGTCGGCGACCCCGTGGCCGCGCTCGGCCGAGATCATGAAGGTGGCGGCGAAGGGGGCGAGCGCGTTCAGCTCCGCCGCGAGCGCCAGCAGCCGCTCGGCCGGAACCCGGTCGATCTTGTTGATCGCGAGCGCGACCCTGGCGCGCGCCGGCACGGCGGCGGCGAGCCCGTCGATGATCGCGCGCACGCCGTCGGTGACGCCGCGGTGCGCCTCGACGAGGAGGAGCACCACGTCGGCGTCGGCGGCGCCGCCCCAGGCGGCCTTCACCATCGCCCGGTCCAGCCGGCGCCGCGGCCGGAAGAGGCCGGGCGTGTCGACGAAGACGATCTGGGTCGCGCCTTCCATGGCGATGCCGCGGATTCGGGTGCGCGTCGTCTGCACCTTGTGGGTGACGATGGAAACCTTGGCGCCGACCATGCGGTTGAGGAGCGTCGACTTGCCGGCGTTCGGCTCGCCGATCAGCGCCACGAAACCGCATCTCGTCCCGGTCATCCGCCGTATCCTTCCCGCTCCGCGCGCCCGCTATGCCGGTCGGCCCGCGGAATGGCAAGGCGGGGCGCGGTTGTGGCTGGCGCGGCGCAGGCGGCCGGGCTTAACTCGGCGGCGGCCGGCAAGGGGAGGATCGCCATGGGTGTGCCGCAGACCGTCGCGGTGGTTGGGCTCGGGTCGATGGGGGCGGGCATTGCCGCCTCGCTGGTCCGGGCGGGGTTCCGGACCTTCGGCGTCGACGTCGATCGCGCGCGCGAGGCGCGGTTCCGCGCCGAAGGCGGTGCTGCGGGCGAGCTGGACCGGATCGACGTGCTCGTCGTCGTGGTGCTCAACGCGGCCCAGACCGAGGCGGTGCTGTTCGGCCCGGCTGGGTTCGTGCCGCGGATGGGCGCGGGCAGCGTGGTGCTCGGCTGCGCCACGGTGGCACCCTCCTTCTCACGGGGGGTGGCGGCGCGCTGCGCCGCGGCCGGTCTCCACTATCTCGATGCGCCGATCTCGGGCGGCGCCGCGAAGGCCGCCGCCGGCGCGCTCTCGATCATGGCGTCGGGCACGCCCGAGGCGTTCGCCGCGGCGCGGCCGGTGCTCGACGCGATCGCCGCGACCGTTTTCGAGCTCGGCGATGCCGCGGGCGCGGGGTCGGCGATGAAGGCGGTCAACCAGCTCCTCGCCGGGGTGCACATCGCGGCGATGGCCGAGGCGCTGACCTTCGGGATGACGCAAGGCGTCGAGCCCGCGCGCTTCCTGGAGGTGATCCGCCAGTGCGCGGGCACCAGCTGGATGCTGGAGAACCGCGCGCCGCACGTCATCGACGGCGACTATGCGCCGCGGAGCTCGGTCGACATCTGGCCCAAGGATCTCGGCATCGTGCTCGACATCGCCCGCGAGGCGAGGTTCGCGGCCCCGCTCGCGGCGGCGGCGCTGCAGCAGTTCCTGGCGGCATCCGGGTCGGGCCTCGGCGGCGAGGACGATGCCGCCGTTGCCAAGGTCTACGCCCGCAACGCCAGCTTAACCTTGCCCCGCAAGAGTTGATCGGGGGGCGCGGGAACCGGCGCCCGCTTCGGTCGTTTGACGGGTATGCTGCAGGAACGTTTCGACGATGCGGGAATCGGGGCAACGGGGGTGCGGGCCGCCCGCCGTCGCCTCGCCGAGGCCACCCGGACGGTGGAGATCCAGCGCGAGATGCTCGAGGCGCTGCCGGCGTTCTCGGCGGCGCATGCGGCCGCGCTCGAGTGGATGAAGCTGTCGGAGCGGGCGGCGTTCAACCGCCGGCTCGAGCTCGAGGCGCTGCTCCGGCGGCGGACGCAGCGACCATCGGAGATCCCGCGGTCGCGCTGGTTCACCGTCCCGCGCCCCTGACCTGATCGGTGCGCGGGCCCTCGCGCACCGGTCAGGCGTCGATCTCGACGCGGCCCATCGGGTGCGAGCAGCAGGCGAGGATGTAGCCGGCGGCAATATCGTCGTCGGAGATGCCGCCATTGTGCACCATGTGCACCTCGCCGGCGAGCTTCTTCACCTTGCAGGTCCCGCAGACGCCGAAGGTGCAGCCCGACGGGATGTTGAGCCCGGCCTGACGGGATACCGCGAGGATGGTGTCGGCCTCGGTGCAGGGCACGCTCGCGTCGCTGCGGGCGAAGACGATCTCCGAGGCCACGTCGGCCGAGGGCACCACGTCGTCGAGCACCGGCGCGTCGGCCGCGCTCAGCACCGGCGCGGTGAAGGTCTCCTGGTGGTAGGTCGACATGTCGTAGCCGAAGCCGATCAGCATGTCGCGCACCGCCTGCATGAACGGCTCCGGCCCGCAGCAGTAGACCTCGCGCTCAAGATAGTCGGGCGCCATCAGCCCGAGCATCAGCTGGTTGAACTGGCCGCGATAGCCTGACCAGGCGCCGTGCGGGTCGTCCTCCTCGACGACGTAGTGCAGCCGGATCGACGGTACCCGGCTCGCCATGTGCTCGAGGTGGCGCCGGAACACCAGCTCGGATGGCCGCTTCGCGCACTGGACGAAGCAGATGTCCGGCTTGCCGCCGATGTCCCAGCGATAGGTGGTGATCGCCATCATCGGCGTGACGCCCGAGCCCGCCGAGATCAGCAGGAGCTTGCGGTCGGGCGGCACGTCGGGGACGAAGATGCCGCCGGGGCCGATCGCCTTGACCCGGGTTCCCTCGCGGATGTTGTCGAGCATCCAGCGCGTCCCGACGCTCGCCCCAGCGGCCTTGACCGTCATCATGATCGACAAGGGCCGCGAGGGGCTCGACGAGATCGTGTAGGTGCGGTGGATCGTGCCGCTCGGCAGCGGCAGCTCCAAGGTCAGGAACTGCCCGGGGCGGTAGTCGAACCACGCGCCCGAGGGCGCGCGGAACGAGAACGAGACGACGCCGGGGCCGTCCGGCACCACCGAGACGCATTCGAGCAGCTCGTCGTCGCGCCAGGCCTTGGCTCCGGCGAGGCGCGGCATCAGGTCGGAGGCCATCGCCCTTTACTCCGCCGCAAGCCGCGCGCCGCCACCGAGGCGGTCGGCCATCGCGCGGCAGTACCAGTCGACGAACTGGATCACGCCGTCCTCCTGGATCGCCGAGTAGGGGCCGGGGACGAAGGCGGGCGAGTTGACGCCGCGCTGGTTCTCCTCGACCACGCCGCGATCCTCGTCGTTGGTGGCGACCCAGACCCGCGTCAGGTTGGCGAGGTCGTAGTCGACCCCCTCGACCGCGTCCTTGTGGACCAGCCACTTCGTCGTCACCTCGGTCTCGGTCGGGCTGATCGGCAGGATGCGGAACACCGTCGCGTGGTCGCCGAGGAAGTGGTTCCAGCTGTTGGGGTAGTGGAAGAAGAGGAGCGACCCCGCGTCGGCGAAAGGGGCCGTCGAGAGCCGCTTCGTCGGCACTGCCGCCTTGCCGTCGAGGGTGAAGCTCTCGCCGGCGCCGAGCAGCGGAATGCGCACGAAGCGCCACTGGTGGCTCGGGTCGATCAGGAAGCGCGACGGCAGCCCGGCCGCCTCGCACTTCTCCCAGTGTCTGGCGATCACCGGCTCGACGTTGCCGTGCTCGTCCATGGAGGTGTAGCCCGGCCGGTCGGGGAAGGTGCGGCAGAGCG
>JBDHSS010000263.1:0-4580 GCA_039808205.1 Paracoccaceae bacterium
GGCGTCTTCACCCGGTTGGCGCTGTAGAGATACCAGCTGTAGGAGGCGCCGCGCGCGCAGCCGCGCGGCTCGTGGTTCGGCAGATCCGGCCGGGTGCGCGGATAGTCGGTCTGCTGCGTCTCCCAGGTGACGATCCCGGACTTGACGTAGATCTTCCAGCTGCACGAGCCGGTGCAGTTCACCCCGTGGGTCGAGCGCACGATCTTGTCGTGCCGCCACCGGTTTCTGTAGACGTCCTCCCACGCCCGGCTTTCCCGCGTGACCTCGCCGAAGCCGTCGGAGAAGACGCCCACCGACTTCTTCTGGAAGAAGTTCAGGCGATCGAAGAGTTGGCTCATGGCTGGTCTCCTATTCGGCAGGGGCAGGCGAGAGCGCCGCGGGAGCGCGGCTCCGCTCGAGGGCGTGCAGGAGCCCGCCCCGGCGGCTGTAGACGAAGAAGGTGATCGCGAGGCAGATCGCGTAGAAGGCGAGGAATACCCAGAGCGCGCCCGCCGGATTGCCGGTCATCGCGATCGACGAGCCGTAGGCCTTGGGGATGAAGAAGCCGCCGTAGGCGCCGATCGCCGAGGTGAAGGCGATGATGGCGGCGGATTCCATGGCGACCTGCCGGCCACGGTCCTCCGGTCCGAGCGCGGGCATCAGTCTGGGCACCTCGCGCCCCATGATGACCGGGATCATCTGGAAGGTCGAGGAGTTCCCGACGCCGGTGAAGAAGAACAGCGCCATGAAGCAGGCGAAGAACCCCCAGAAGGCGCCTGGCGCGTCCTTGATCCCGAGGAAGAAGATCACCCCGAGCGTCGCCGCGATCATGCCGGCGAACACCCAGAACGTCACCCGCGCGCCGCCGTACTTGTCGGCGACCCAGCCCGAGCCCGCGCGGCTGAGCGCGCCGACCAGCGGCCCGAGGAACACGAACTGCAGCGAGTTGATCGCCGGGAACTCCATCTTGGCGAGCAGCGGGAAGCCCGCGGAGTAGCCGATGAAGCTGCCGAAGGTGCCGATGTAGAGCACGCACATCAGCCAGTTGTGCTTGCGCTTGAAGATCACCGCCTGCTCGGCGAACGAAGCCCTGGCGTCGGCGATGTCGTTCATGCCGAACCCTGCCGCGAGCGTCGAGACGACGATGAACGGAACCCAGATGAAGCCTGCGTTCTGCATCCAGAGCTCGCCGCCGTCGGCCAGCACCTGCGGCGCGCCGCCCATCGCCCCGAAGACGCCCGCGGTGATGACGAGCGGCACCAGGAACTGCATGACCGAGACGCCGAGGTTGCCGAGGCCGGCATTGAGCGCCAGCGCGTGGCCCTTCTCGGCCTTGGGGAAGAAGTAGCTGATGTTGGCCATCGACGAGGCGAAGTTCGCGCCGCCGAGGCCGCAGAGCAGCGCGAGCGTCAGGAAGATGAGGTAGGGCGTCGCCGGGTTCTGCACCGCATAGCCGATGCCGAGTGCGGGGATCAGCAGCGAGGCGGTCGAGATCGTGGTCCAGAACCGACCGCCGAAGATCGGCACCATGAAGCCGTAGAAGATCCGCAGCGTCGCCCCCGAGAGCGACGGCAGCGCCGCCAGCCAGAACAGCTGCTCCGGCGTGAAGGCGAATCCGATCGCGGGCAGCCGCGCGACCACCATCGACCACACCATCCAGACCGAGAACGCGAAGAGCAGCGCCGGGATCGAGATCCAGAGGTTGCGGTGCGCGACCTTGCGGCCCTTCTCGGCCCAGAACACCGGATCCTCGGGCCGCCAGTCCTCGATGACCCGGGGCATGCGATGCTTGCCGGGCACGTGGATTTCCTGGAACTCCGGCAGCGCCGGCAGCTCGTCGAGCGCCGCACCGCGGGCCGCCATCTCCATCCGCCGGATCGAGACGTGCATCCAGACCAGCGACACGGTGACGAGCAGGAACAGGAACGCGAAGCAGCTGGTCCAGACGCCGGTGAGATCGAGCAGCGCGCCGAAGGCGATCGGCAGGACGAAGCCGCCGAGGCCGCCGACGAGGCCGACGAGGCCGCCCACGGCGCCGACGTTGTCGGGATAGTAGACCGGGATGTGCTTGAATACCGCGGCCTTGCCGAGGCTCATGAAGAAGCCGAGCGCGAAGATCGTGGCGATGAATGGCCAGAGATCCATCTGCGTCGAGAAGGCGATGTCGCCGTCGCGGCCGTGGATCACGTAGTCCGACGGCGGATAGGACAGCATGAAGAGCAGGACCATCGCGAAGCCGAAGGTCCAGTACATCACCGTCCGCGCGCCGAAGCGGTCGGCGAGATGCCCGCCATAGGCCCGGAACAGCGACGCCGAAAGGCTGAAGGTCGCCGCGGCGGCGCCGGCGAACTCGATATTCGCGCCGTAGACGTTGACGAGGTAGTTCGGCAGCCAGAGCGCGAGCGCGACGAAGCCGCCGAACACGAAGAAGTAGTAGAGCGAGAAGCGCCAGACCTGGAGCTTGCGCAGCGGCTCGAGCTGCGCGCGGAGCGACGGCGGCTTCGCGCCCTCGGCCTTGCGGCGGGCGAAGGTGGGATCGTCCTTGGCGAAGACGAAGAAGATGATCGCCATCACGACGAGGGCAGCCGCCCAGACGTGGGCGACCGCCTCCCAGCCCCAGGCGACCATGACGAACGGCGCGAGGAACTTGGTCACCGCCGCGCCGACGTTGCCCATGCCGAACACGCCGAGCGCCGTGCCCTGGCTCTCCTTCGGGAACCAGCGCGAGACATAGGCGACGCCGATCGCGAACGAGCCGCCGGCGAGGCCGACGCCGAGTGCCGCGACAAGGAACATCGGATAGGTGTGCGCATAGGTCAGCAGCCACACCGCGGCCGCGGTCAGCAGCATCTGCAGCGTGAAGACCAGCCGTCCGCCGTACTGCTCGGTCCAGATCCCGAGCAGGAGCCGCGTGAGCGAGCCCGACAGCACGGGCATCGCCACGAGCAGTCCGAACTCGGACTGGCTGAGGTTGAGCTGCTCGCGGATCGACAGGCCGATGATCGAGAAGATCATCCAGACCGCGAAGCAGGTGGTGAAGGCGATCGTGCTGAGCCAGAGCGCGCGCTGGCGGTCTCCCTGGCTGGCGGGCTGGGTCATGGACGTCGCTCCCCTCGATGACCTCGCTGGGCCTGCTCCCGACGCCCGCGACGCGACGGACCGGCTCCGGGGCGCCCGGACGGGAGCCGCGGAGCCATGGCAAGGCGGCGTCGCGCCATCCTAGGGCGAGGCGCTCGGCCTTGCGGCGTCGCCAATCACGGAGTCAGGACTTGACCACCCAACGACCTACCGTCGCCTCCGCGCACGAACGTTGCAGAAACGCAAAGAAGGTTCCATTCGTCGGATCACTCTCCGATGATCGCCCGGCGCCGCGGGCCGGCGGCCTCAGCTCTCCGCGTCGCTGTCCGCACGGCCCGGCTCGGGCGGGGGCGCCTCGGCGGGAGGGTCGGGATCGAAGTCGCGGATCAGCGCCGCGAGCTCGTGCTCGGAGACCTTGCGCGCCGCCTTGGCCGGCGAGAACCACTTGGCGCGGCGCTGGCCGGTCTCGGGGAACTTCCGCAGCACCTCGCGCGCCTCGAGCGGATAGACCCGCACCACGCACGGCGTCGCGAGCTTGGGCCCGAGCACCTTGCGGTAGGTATAGACCCCGAGGCTGCGGTGGCCCACCTCGCCGCGCAGCCCCGCCTCCTCCCAGGCCTCGCGCGCGGCCGCCTCGGCCTCGGTCCGGTTGCGCATCGGCCAGCCCTTCGGGATCACCCAGCGGCCGGTGTCGCGGCTGGTGATGAGCAGCACCTTCACCCCCTTGCCGGTGCGGCGCCAGCAGAGCGCGCCGAGCTGCAGCCGCGGCGGCTGGCCCGGGGCGATGACGGCGGCGCCGCGCTTCGGCTTGGGCTTGGACTTGGCCAGGGGCTCGGGCTCCTCGATGCGGAAACCCGAAGTCTCTAGCGCAGTCCTCTATGAAGTCCAACCGCAGGCGCGGGTGTTGTGCAAATCGGGTGGGGCCGCCGTTGCGGCCATTCGGTGCGCGCGGGTGCGCGCAGAGTCTCTTTGCTTGGCGCAGGCCCCTTGGGCCCGCGCCGGCGGGGCGCTCGCCGCCCCCGCACCCCCGGCACTGCTCTCCAGGTTTCTGGCGGGAAGAGAAGAAGGGGCGGGCGGGCGTCGGCGTGAAAGTCAGGGGAAGCCGGTTCCGCCGACGGCGAGCGCGAAGTCGGCCACGTCGGCCCAGACCCGCGGCGCCTGGCGGTCGCGAAACAGCCAGTGCCACCCTTGCGGGTAGACGACAAAGCGGGTGAGGCCGGGGATGCGCGCGGCGACGCGGCCGACATCGGCGGGGCGCAGCACCTCGTCGTGCGCCCCCATCAGCACGAGCGTCGGCAGGGTGACGCCCGGCGCCGCGGCGGCGGCACGGTCCATGAGCTGGACGAGGCCGTAGAGCTCGCGGCTCGAGGGATCGCCGAAGTGGCGCGGATCGGCCGCGACCATCTCGAGCGCGGCGGCATTGTCGGTCGGCCGGATCCGCACGACGCCGGCGCCGGTCCACCGCTCCTCGGGCAGCGCTGCCGCGAGCAGGCGCGCGGCGGTGCGCCAGCCGTCGCCGAGCG
>JBDHSS010000264.1:0-4538 GCA_039808205.1 Paracoccaceae bacterium
TCGGCCGGCGCGCCGCCGGTCGCGAACGCCGCCGCGAAGCTCGGCACCGCGCCGTCCGCGCCCGCCCAGGTGCCGCTGGCGCTGAGGCGCATGGCGTCGCCGAACCAGGAGACGAACTTGTCGATGTGATGGCCCGTCCCCTTCGGATAGCAGAGGAGCCGCCAGCGGTTCTGCGCGCCGTCGTCGCGGCGGATCGAGCCCGCGTTGTAGGCGGCGGCGACGAGCACCGGATCCCAGTGCGTGCTGCCGCGCTGCTGGGCGATGTAGGCGGTGCCGGCGCGGATCGAGGTGTCGGGGTCGAGCAGATCCTCGGCGCGCAGCGATGGCTGGCCGAGCGCGCCGCGGGCGGTCGCGACCAGAGTCTGCATCAGGCCGACGCTCTCGTCGCCGATGCCGGGCTCGGGCCGGCGCGCGTCCGGCTTGCCGGCGCTCTCGGTCGCGATCGTGGCGACGATGAGCTCGACCGGGGCGCCGTACATCCGCGCCCACTTGGCGCACGACTCGCCGTACTTCGACCAGATGTCGGCCACCGTTCCCGGCGCGCCGGCGCTGCTCGACGAGGTCAGCGCGCCGTCGACGGCAATGCCTTCGGGCGTCAGCGCCCACTCGACGCCGTCGGCAAACTGGCGGTGCGGCTTCCTGAGGTCGGGCAGCACTTCGCCGATCAGCGACTTCTTCGCCGGCTGCGCGACGTCCATCGTCGGCGCGGACGGTGCGGGCGTCGGCGCGGGCTGCGCGGCGGCCGGTGGTGTCGGCGGTGCCGCCGGGGCCTGCGCCGGACGGCTGGCGAACTCGGTGGTGATCTTGTCGATCGACGTGGTCAGGGCGTCGGTCTTTTCCTTCGAGCCCTGGCTGCTGCCCCAGTAGAAGCTGACGACGGTCAGGGCGAGGCCGTTCAGGAAGCCGACGGCGGTCCCGATCAGGCCGAAGGCGGCCGTGACCACATCGGATTGCTTCAGCGGGATCACGCCGATCCCGACCAGCATCAGCGAGACGGCGAGCACGATGAGGCAGGCCATGGAGATCCAGACGATCCAGATCCCGCGCCGGAAGATCAGGTCGGAGATTCCGGCGTTCACCTGGAAGGTGCCGGCGCGCTCGCGATCCTTGATCTCGAGCTGGGCGAACTGGATGCCGGTGTCGGCCTCGTACTTCTTCAGGTCCGCCTCGGCCTGCTTCAGCGCGACGGCGAGCGCCGCGGGATCGGTGGCGTTGCGGTTGACGGTCTGGACCACCTCGTCGGGCGTCAGGGGCTTCGCCGGCTGTCCCGGGGACGCGGCCACCGGGGACGTCGGCAAGCCGTTCAGCGCCGTCGTCGCCACCGCGGCGGCGACGAGGTTGAGCGGCGGAGGCAAGGCAAGCGAGGTGAGGAGAGTCGGCGCAAAAGACTTGAGTAGGCCAGCGACACCAGACGGAATCTGCATGACACGCTCCGAAAATGTATGGTGTAGTGAAATACTCGCGCCGGCGAGTGCGGCGCGCCTTGCATTCGGCTTGGGCGAGTCAATCGGAAAAAGTCTTCGAAGAACTGTCGGGTTGTATAGCGCAATTTGGGAGCGCGCGCAACGTTTTCGGTGCGACCTGGCTTCGCGCTGCCTAGCTCGCCTCCGTTCGCGCGGCTTCGCGCAGCGCCTGCATCAGCACGGCGAGCGCGTCCGTCACCGCCTGCCCCGAGCGCAGCGTCAGGCCGACGGGGCCCGCGAGCGGCAGGCCGCCGAGGTCGAGTGCCATGAGCGCGCCCGAGGCCAGCTCCTCGGCGACGACGCCGCGGGAGATGAACCAGATCGCGTCCGAGCTCAGCGCGAGGCCGCGGCCGAGCGCCAGCGACACCGTCTCGACCTGCGGCCGCGGCAGCTCGCGGCCGTGGCTCAGGAAGTGCTGCTCGACCACCGGGCGGATGATCGCACCAGGGGGCGGCAGGATCAGCGGCCAGCCGTCGAGATCCGCCCCGGGAGCCGCGAGGATCGGGTGGCCGGCGCGCACCACCGCGACCACCGCCTCGGCATAGAGCTGCTCGAAAACGAGGCCCGCCATTTCCGCCGGCACTGCGAGGCGGCCGACGACGAGGTCGAGACGGCCCTCGCGCAGCTGCGCCAGGAGGTAGTGGTTCGGGCCGGTCGAGGCGCGCAGGCAGGCCTCCGGCAACGCCTGCGCGAAGGCGAGCGCCGCCCGCGGCAGCACCCGCGTCGCAACCGTCGGCAGCACGCCCACCGAGACCACGCCGCCGGCGACCGGGCCGCGGATCGCGCGGATGCCGCGGTCGAGCTCGGTCAGCGACAGGCCCGCGTGCTTCTGGAACAGCCGCCCCGCCGCCGTCAGCCGCAGCCGCCGGCCCGAGCGCTCGAAGAGCGCCGCATCGAGCCGCTCCTCAAGCTCGCGCAGCGTCTTCGACACCGCCGGTTGCGAGATCGCCAGCGCGTCGGCCGCCGCCTGCACGCTCTGCAGCCGCGCGACCTCGAGAAAGCACCGAACGTGGCGATAGGTGACGGGGATCATTTCATAGCCTGCAGGTTATGCATTTTGCGAAACATATCATTTTACATAACCTCCGCAATGAGTCATCAAAGGGCAAGGGAGATCAACACCATGCACATGCGCGCGATCAACGGGGTCCGGGTGCACCACGTCGTCACCGGCGACCCGGACGGGCTGCCGCTCGTCTTCGCCAACTCGCTCGGCACCGATTTCCGCATCTGGGACCGAGTGATCGCCAATCTGCCCGCCGGCCTGCGGATCCTGCGCTACGACATGCGCGGCCACGGGCTCTCCGATGCGCCCGAGGGCGAGTATCCGATGGCCGAGCTCGTCGCCGAGGCCGCGGGCCTCATGGACGCGCTCGGCTTCAAGGGTGCCGTCTTCGTCGGGCTCTCCATCGGCGGCGTCGTGGCGCAGGGCATCGCCGTCGAGCGCCCCGACCTCGTCCGCGCCGCCGTCCTCTCCAACACCGCCGCCAAGATCGGCACCGAGCAGTCGTGGAGCGAGCGCATCGCCACCGTGCGCGCCGGCGGCATCGAGTCGATCGCCGACAAGGTGATGACGCTCTGGTTCTCGCGTGCGTTTCACGCCGAGCGGGCCGACGAGCTCGCGGGCTGGCGGCACATGCTGACCCGCACGCCGCTCGCGGGCTATCTCGGCGCTTGCGCCGCCATCGCCCACACCGACCTGCGCGAGTCGACCCCCACCATCCGCCAGCCGGTCCTCGCCTTTGGCGGCGACGCCGACGGTTCGACCCCGCCCGACCTGGTGCGCGAGACCGCCGCCATGATCCCGGGCGCGCGTTTCGAGCTGATCCGCGGCGCCGGCCACATTCCTTGCGTCGAGCAGCCCGAGGCGATGGCCGCGCACCTCACCCGCTTTCTGAAGGAGAACGGCCTTGGCTGACACGCTGGCCGCGACCGGCCGCTTCGAGACCGGCATGACCACCCGCCGCGGCGTCCTCGGCGACGCGCACGTCGACCGCGCCGAGGCGGCGAAGTCCGCCTTCGACGAGCCGTTCCAGACCCTCATCACCGAGGCGGCCTGGGGCTCGGTCTGGTCGCGCCCCGACATCACCCGGCGCGACCGCTCGCTCATCACCCTCGCGCTCCTCGCCGCCCTCGGCCAGTGGGACGAGGTGGCGATGCACGTCCGCGCCACCGCCAACACCGGCGCGACGCCCGCCGAGGTGCGCGAGGCCATGCTGCACGTGGCGATCTACGCCGGCGTCCCGGCCGCCAACCATGCGCTGAAGCTCATCAAGGAAACCTACCGCGAGATGGGAGTGGAACTATGAAGCAAGCCGAGAGTCTCCGGCAGGACGCGCCCGAGCGCGCAGGGGAATTCTTCCAGCGCGACCGCCGGATCCATCCGCCCGCGCTGACGCCGAACTACAAGACCAGCGTCGGCCGCTCGCCGCGCTATGCGCTCCTCAGCCTGCAGAACTCGCTGTCCGAGGTAACGGGGCCGGTCTTCGGCCACGGCGACCTCGGGCCGTTGGACAACGACCTGATCCTCAACTACGCCCAGGACGGCGAGCCGGTGGGCGAGCGGATCATCGTGCACGGTCGCGTGCTCGACGAGACCGGCCGCGGCATCCCGAACACGCTCGTCGAGTTCTGGCAGGCCAACGCCGGCGGGCGCTATCGCCACAAGAAGGACACCTATCTCGCGCCGATTGACCCGAACTTCGGCGGCTGCGGCCGCGCGCTGACCGACGCGGCCGGCTATTACTACTTCCGCACGGTGAAGCCCGGCGCCTACCCGTGGCGCAACTGGGTCAACAACTGGCGGCCCGCGCACATCCACTTCTCGGTCTTCGGCAGCGGCTTCGCGCAGCGGCTCATCACCCAGATGTATTTCGAGGGCGATCCGCTCATCCCGCACTGCCCGATCGTCGCCTCGATCCCCGACTCCGACGCCATCGAGCGGCTGATCGCGCCCTTGGACCTCAACGCGGCGGTGCCGCTCGACTGCCTCGCCTACAAGTTCGACATCGTGCTCCGCGGGCGTCGCTCGACGCTCTTCGAGAACCGCCTGGAAGGAAACTGAGCCATGCCGCA
>JBDHSS010000265.1:0-4469 GCA_039808205.1 Paracoccaceae bacterium
GCGGTGAAGCCGATCGCGCTCAACATGGTGGCCGAGATCGCCCGCGACCCGGAGACCGCCGGGCTGCCGATCTCCGGCATCGGCGGGGTGACGACCTGGCGCGACGCGGCCGAGTTCATGGCGCTGGGCTCGGGGCCGGTGCAGGTCTGCACCGCGGCGATGACCTACGGCTTCCGCATCGTCGAGGAGATGATCGCGGGCCTGGCGCAGTGGATGGACGCGAAGGGCCACGCCGATCTCGCCGCCTTCCGCGGCCGGGCGGTGCCGAACGTCACCGACTGGCAGTATCTGAACCTGAACTACGTGGCGAAGGCGCGCATCGACCAGGCGCTCTGCATCCATTGCGGCCGCTGCTACGCCGCCTGCGAGGACACCTCGCACCAGGCGATCGCCATGCTGCCGGGGCGGGTCTTCGAGGTGAAGGACGAGGAGTGCGTCGCCTGCAACCTCTGCGTCAATGTCTGTCCGGTCGAGGACTGCATCACCATGGAGGCGCTGCCGCCCGGCGTGGTCGACCCCCGCACCGGTCGCGTCGTCGAGCCGGGCTATGCCAACTGGACGACGCATCCGAACAATCCGATGGCGAAGGCGGCGGAGTAGCGGCGCCTGCCGCCAGGCGGCAGGATGCGGCCCCGGCGTGCGCGGCGGGAGTATTTTCACCAAGAAGAAGCTTCGGGCGCGGCTCAGGCGTTGGCGGTCTCGAGCAGCCGGCGGGCGATCACCTGCGCCTGGATCTCGGCGGCGCCTTCGAAGATCGACAGGATGCGCGCGTCGCAGAGCACCCGGCTGATCGGGTACTCGAGCGCGAAGCCGTTGCCGCCGTGGATCTGCAAGGCGGCGTCGGCGTTCGACCAGGCGATGCGGGCGGCGAGGAGCTTCGCCATCCCGGCCTCGAGGTCGCAGCGGCGGCCTTCGTCCTTCTCGCGCGCGGCGTGGTAGCTGAGCTGGCGCGCGACCATGATCTCTGTCGCCATCATCGCGAGCTTGCCGTAGACGCGCGGGAACGCGATCAGCGGCTTGCCGAACTGCCGGCGCGCCTCGGCGTAGGCGAGGCCGAGCTCGAGCGCGCACTGGGCGACGCCGATCGCCCGCGCCGCGGTCTGGATGCGCGCGCTCTCGAAGGTGCGCATCAGCTGCTTGAAGCCCTGGCCCTCGACGCCGCCGAGCAGGTTCTCCGCCGGCACGCGGAAGCCGTCGAAGCCGAGCTCGTATTCCTTCATGCCGCGGTAGCCGAGAACCTCGATCTCGCCGCCGGTCATGCCGGGCGCCGGGAACGGGTCCGACGCGGTGCCGCGCGGCTTCGGCGCGAGCAGCATCGACAGGCCGGTGTGGTCGGTGGTGGCGGGGTCGGTGCGGACCAGCATCGTCATCAGGTCGGTGCGGGAGGCGTGGGTGATCCAGGTCTTGCTGCCGCTCACCACCCAGGCGTCGGCCTCGCGCACGGCGCGGGTGCGCAGCGCGCCGAGGTCGGAGCCGGTGTCGGGCTCGGTAAAGACCGCGGTCGGCAGCACCTCGCCCGAGGCGAGCTTCGGCAGCCAGGCGGCCTTCTGCGCCTCGGTGCCGCCGCCGAGGATCAACTCGGCGGCGATCTCCGAGCGGGTGCCGAGCGAGCCGACGCCGATGTAGCCGCGGCTGAGCTCCTCGGAGACGACGCACATCGCCGTCTTGGACAGGCCGGCGCCGCCGTAGGCTTCCGGGATCGTCAGGCCGAAGACGCCGAGCTCGGCCATCTCGGCGACGATCTCGATCGGGATCAGCTCGTCACGGTGGTGCCACCCGTGCGCGTGCGGCACCACGCGCTCCTCGGCGAAGCGGCGGAACTGGTCGCGGATCATCTCGTAGTCGGCGTCGAGCCCGGTGGCCCCGAAGCTGGCGCTGCCCTTCTGGTCCATCATCAGCTCGACGAGGCGGGCGCGGGCGGCGTCGGTGTTGCCGCCGGCGATCAGCGCCGCGACCGCGGGCGTGCGGAAGGCCTCGAGCGCGCGGGCGTCGAGGCCGAGGGTCTCGGGCCGCACCGTCTCGACCTGCGACAGCGCGATGCCGCCGGCGAGCTGACCGAGGTACTCGCCCGCGGCGATCTGCGCGATCAGCGCCTCGATCTCGCCGAGCCGCCCCGCGTCGTCGAGCCGCCGCGCCCAGCCGGCCAGCTGGCGCAGGCTCTCGGCATAGGTCGCCATCCAGGCGAGGCCGTGCGCCGCGTACTGGTCGGCCTCGAGCGCCGCGTTCGAGATGCGCCCCGCGCTCCTGACGCGCGTCGCGAGCCGGTCAAGCGCGGTCGTCACCAGCGCAGCGGCGGCGGTGACCGCCGCCTCCACCCGCGCGAGGAGATCGTCGCGGCAGGGGCCTTCGGGGACGCGGACGCGGGCGGCTTCGGTCATCGGCGGGCCTTCTCGTTAAAGCGGCGGTATTGTGCGCCGCGGAATCGCTTGCTGCGGTTGCGCGCGAGGATAGGGGCAGGGGCAGGGTGCGTCAATTTTGCGGCGCGAGATGCCGTCACGGCGGGCGGTGGCAGCGCGGTGGCGGTTGCTTCCGGCGGCGTCGGCTGCCAAGGCGGGAGACCGGGAGGATCGGATGGTCGGACTCGAGACGTTCGTCGATGCGCACGGCATCGTCGCGGTGGTTGGCGCGGCGCTGGCGATCGCGGCCGGCGGCTTTGCCAAGGGCGTGGTCGGCTTCGCGCTGCCGCTCGTCGGCCTGAGCCTTGCGGGCTCGTTCGTGCCCTACGAGGTGGCGGTGGCGTTGCTGATCGTGCCGATGCTGGCGTCGAACCTGGTGCAGGGCTTGCGCGGCGGCGTCGGGCTGGCGCTCGGCAGCCTGCGCCGGTTCTGGCTGATGAGCGTGATCCTCGTGGTGGTGATCGCGCTCGCGGCACAGCTCGTTACCGCGCTGCCCGAAAGCGTGCTCTTCGTGATCGTCGGCGCCGTCGTCTCGGGGTTCGCCGCCAGCCAGCTCGCCGGCTGGCGGCCGCGGTTCCCCCCGCACCACCGGGTCGCGGTCGAGTCGGGCGTGGCGGTGGCGGCGGGCGTCCTCGGCGGCCTGTCGGGGATCTGGGGGCCGCCGCTCGTCATGTACCTCATCACCCTCGATCTGCCGAAGACCGAGATGGTGCGGGTGCAAAGCCTGATGTTCCTGCTGGGCTCGGTGGTGCTGTTCTTCGCGCACCTGCATTCGGGGGTGCTCGATGCGGCCACCCTGCCGGCATCGGCGTGGATGACGGTTCCCGCGATGCTGGCGATGTTCATCGGCTACCGGGTGCACGACCGCCTGGATCAGGAGGTGTTCCGGCGCGCGACGCTGATCGTGCTGGTGCTGACCGGGCTCAACCTGCTCCGGCGCGGCCTGTTCTGACGCGCGGCCGATCTGCCGGGCGATGCCCGGCAGATCGGAGGAGTAGATCAGGCGCCGATGGCGCAGGCGCGGACCTCGTCGGAGACGTGGCTGGCGTACTGGCCGAAGTTGTCGGCGAACATCCCGACGAGCTTCTTCGCCTGCGCGTCGTAAGCCGCGGGATCGGCCCAGGTCGAGCGCGGGTCGAGGAGCTTCGCATCGACGCCGGGGACGTCGACGGGCACCTCGAAGCCGAAGTTCGGGTCGGTCCGGAACGCGACGTCGTTCAGCGAACCGTTGAGCGCCGCGGTGAGCAGCGCGCGCGTCGCCGCGATCGGCATCCGCTTGCCGGTGCCGTAGGCGCCGCCGGTCCAGCCGGTGTTGACCAGCCAGCACGAGGCACCCGCCTGGGCGATGCGGTCGCGCAGGAGCGCGCCGTAGACCTCGGGGCGGCGCGGCATGAACGGCGCGCCGAAGCAGGTCGAGAACGTCGGCTGCGGCTCGGTCACGCCGCGCTCGGTGCCCGCGACCTTCGAGGTGAAGCCCGACAGGAAGTGGTACATCGCCTGCGCCGGCGTCAGGCGCGCGATCGGCGGCAGCACGCCAAAGGCGTCGCAGGTCAGCATCACGATGTTCCGCGGCGTGCCGCCGCGGGCGGTCGGCGAGGCATTGGAGATTGCCTCGAGCGGATAGGCGCAGCGGGTGTTCGCCGTCAGGCTGTCGTCGGCGAAGTCGAGCGCGAAGGTGACCGGGTCATAGACCATGTTCTCGACGACGGTGCCGAAGCGCGTCGTCGTCCGGTAGATCTCGGGCTCGGCCTCGGCGGAGAGGTTGATGGTCTTGGCGTAGCAGCCGCCCTCGAAGTTGAACGTGCCCTCGTCCGACCAGCCGTGCTCGTCGTCGCCGATGAGGATGCGCGCCGGGTCGGCCGAGAGCGTGGTCTTGCCGGTGCCGGAAAGGCCGAAGAAGACCGCGACGTCATCCTCGTCGCCGCGGGCGTGGTTGGCCGAGCAGTGCATCGGCATCACGCCCTTCGCGGGCAAGAGGTAGTTGAGCAGCGTGAACACGCCCTTCTTGTTCTCGCCGGCATAGGCGGTGCCGCCGATCAGCACCAGCTTCTGCTCGAAGGAGATGGCGATCAC
>JBDHSS010000266.1:0-4456 GCA_039808205.1 Paracoccaceae bacterium
CCGAGCCGCCGCTGGCCGCCGACGGCTGGTCGGCGCGCGTCGACGCCTTGCCGCCGGAGCGGGAGACGCCGGCCGGGCTGCCGCTCGGCGTCGCGCGCTGCCAGCTGCACGAGACCTACGTCGTGGCGCAGACCGCCGACGGCGTGGTGATCGTCGACGCCCACGCCGCGCACGAGCGGCTGGTCTACGAGAAGCTGAAGGCGGCGCGCGCGGCGAACGGGGTGGCGGGGCAGCTCCTACTCATTCCCGAGGTGGTCGAGCTCGATGCCGCCGCCTGCGGCCGGCTCCTCGACGCGAGCCCGGAGCTGGCGCGGCTCGGCCTCGTCTTCGAGCCGTTCGGCGGCAACGCGCTCTGCCTGCGCGAGACGCCGGCCATCCTCGGCGAGGTCAACGGCCAGCGGCTCCTGCCCGACGTCGCCGACGCACTGGCCGCGGACGAGGGGCGTGGGCTCGAGGCGAGGATCGACGCGGTGCTGTCGCGGATGGCCTGCCACGGCTCGGTGCGCTCGGGCCGGCAGCTGCGCGCCGAGGAGATGAACGCGCTCCTCCGCGCGATGGAGGCGACGCCCAACTCCGGCCAGTGCAACCACGGCCGGCCGACCTATGTCGAGCTGAAGCTCCACGACATCGAGCGGCTGTTCGGGCGGCGATGATCACGTTCGGCTCGGTCACGATCGCGCTCGATGACCCGCGGCTCTGGGCGGCGGCGGGCCTCCTGCTCTTCGTCGTCCTCTGGCGCGCCGCGCTGCGCTCGGCGCGGGCGGTCGAGCCGCTGGCGCGGCATCTCGCCGACCTCGACGGCGCGGTGCGGGCGCTGAACGACGGCCAGCAGCAGCTGCACGGCGGCATCACCCACGTCGCCGAGGCCCAGGTCGCGGCGCAGGCACGGCTCGCGCAGGCGCTCGAGGCGCGGCTCGCCGAGGTGACGCGCGCGATGGGCGACAGCCTGTCCTCGAGCGCGGTCAGGACCGCGCGCAGCCTCGGCGAGCTGCAGCAGCGGCTGGAGACGATCGACCGGGCGCAGACCAAGATCGAGAAGCTGTCGGGGGACGTGCTCGGGCTGCAGGACATCCTGTCGAACAAGCAGACCCGCGGCGCCTTCGGCGAGATCCAGCTCAGGGAGATCGTCACCCGCGCGCTGCCGCCCGACGTGGTGAGCTTCCAGGCCACGCTCTCGAACGGCACCCGCGCCGACTGCCTGATCCAGCTGCCGAACCCGCCGGGGCCGATCGTCATCGACGCGAAGTTCCCGCTCGAGCCCTACGAGGCGCTGCGCGCGGCGAGGACGCCCGCCGAGGCGCAGGCGGCGCAGCGGCTGATGCGCGGCGCGGTGCGCGCCCACATGAAGGCGATCGCCGAGAAGTATGTGATCGAGGGCGAGACCGCGGAAGGCGCGCTGATGTTCCTGCCGTCCGAGGCGGTCTATGCCGAGCTGCACGCGAGCTTCGGCGATCTGGTGCGCGAGGGTTTCGCCATGCGGGTGTGGATCGTCTCGCCGACGACCTGCATGGCGACGCTCAACACGCTGCGCGCGGTCCTGAAGGACGCGCGGCTGCGCGCCGAGGCGCACGCGATTCGCCGCGAGCTCGGGCTCCTCCACCGCGACGTGGAGCGGCTCTCGACGCGCATCGGCAGCCTCGACCGGCACTTCGCCCAGGCGCAGAAGGACGTCGAGGAGATCCGCATCTCCGCCGACAAGGTCGGCGCGCGCTCGCGGCGGCTGGAGGCGATCGACTTCGCGCCGGAGACCGGGACGGAAGCCGCGACGGACGGTCTTCCGGCGGCAGCGGAGTAAGCCGGGACGCTCCGGCGCGCCGCAAACCGGATGCACGCGCCGGCCCGCCCGTGTAGCGTCGGCGCGTCGCAATCCGGGAATCCTCCATGGCGCTGACCCTCGACGACTACCCCGGCCGCTACGCGCGAGCGAACGAGCTGCACGCGCGGCCGTTTCCGGAGCTGACCGCCCCTTGCCGGGCGCTGCACCTGGCGCTGAAGCCCGAAGGCGAGGCGGCGGGCCGCGACCGCGACCGCGATCGCGCGCACCTCGCAGCGCTCCTCGACCGCTACGGCGCGCCGCATCCGCCGCCGGACGCCAGCCATTACTCGGGTCCGCTCGGGCGCGGGTTCCTGAAGTGGGAGATGCACACCGAGTTCGTCACCTACACGCTGTTTCTCGACGGGGTCTCGAAGGTGCCGTTCGCCGGCGAGATCGGCAGCCTCTTCCCGGCGGACTGGCTGGCCGAGGCGCCGGGCAAGGTCGTCACCTCCTGCCTCGTCCGGGTCGAGCGCACCCCGCCCGAGGACATGGAGCGCGTCATCGTCTCGAGCTTTCCCGAGTGGTTCGTCCCCGAGAGCCTTGCGGTCAGCCGGGTGGTCGACGGCGAGGCGGTAATCGCCGGCGACCTGCGCATCGACGAGAACGGGCATGGCCGCTTCGCGGTGCTGGCGGTGCCCGACATCGGTCGCCGCCGGCTCGGGCGGATCGTGCAGCGGGTGCTGGAGATCGACACCTACACCGCGATGGCGCTGCTGACGCTGCCGGTGGCGCGGACGGTGGCCGGTGCGGTGGCGCGGCTCGACCGCGATCTCGCCGGCGTCGTCGCGACGATGGCGGCGGAGACCGGGCACGAGCCCGAGGCGCTCGACCGGCTCCTGAAGATCGCCGCGGAGATCGAGCACCTGGTGTCGTCGAGCGCCTTCCGCTTCGGCGCGGCCGGCGCCTACGAGGCGATCGTCAACCAGCGCATCCTCGTCCTGCGCGAGGAGCGGATCGGCGGGCGGCAGCTCTTCGGCGAGTTCATGACCCGCCGCTTCGACCCGGCGATGCGCACCTGCCGCTCGGCCGAGGAGCGGCTGGCCGAGCTTTCCGGCCGCGCCGAGCGCGCGGCGAACCTCTTGCGCACGCGAGTCGACGTGGCGAACCAGGCGCAGAACGTCGAGGTGCTACGCGCGATGAACCATCGCGCGGCAATGCAGCTCCGGCTGCAGGAGACGGTCGAGGGCCTGTCGGTGGTGGCGATCAGCTACTACGCGGTCAGCCTCGCCGGCCACGTGTTCGCGCCGGTCGCCGAGCACCTGCACGTCTCCGAGCCGACGCTCTTTGCCATCCTGACACTGCCGGTCGTCTTTGTCGTCTGGTTCCTGGTGCGGCGGATCCGGCGCAAGCTCGGGCATGGGGCGGAGTGAGGCTCCCGGGGCCCGGCGTCGGGGGGCATCGAGCCCCCCTCCGCCGGGAGACGGCTGGCGCCGCCTCGGTGCCCGGCTTTCCGGCGGACGTGTGGGTGGAGGGTGCGGGCGAGGCCTTTGCCGCGATTTCGTGCGCGCGGTGCGCGCACTGTCTTCTTTGCTGGTTTTCCGGCTGTTGCCGGAAAACGACTGCTCTCCAGGTTTCAAGGCCGTATGAAAGCCTGAAGGCCAGGCTTGGGCGATCACTTCGGCTGCAGGCGCGCGGTCGGGGCACCGCTGGCGTCGAGGAGGACGAGCTTGCCGTCCTCGATGCGCGCGGCCTTGCTGGCGGCGAGCGCGGCGAAGAAGCGGGCCTCCTGCGTCATCGCCGGCTCCGGGCAGGCGCGGCGGGTGGCGGCGAGCGGGCCGAATGCCAGCGTGCCGTCCTCGGCGGTGTAGGTGCCGCTGAAGCTGTTGCAGCCGCCCTGCCCCTGGGCGCGGCCGGAGTCGGTCAGGCTGAGCCACGACACCACCTTGTCGGCGGCCGGAGCGCCGGCGATCTCCTCGGCGATCCAGGTGCCGACGATGCTCGGGGCCGGCTCCGGCGTTGCGGCAGCCTCGGCGTCGGCCGCGACGAGCAGGATGTCGGCGCTCGCGTCGGCACCATTGGTCAGGACCGGCGTGACCGCGGCGGAGCGGAGGAGCGTCCGTCCGTCCTGCACCAGTCGGGCGGCGAGCGCGTAGGCGTGCGTCGGGTCGATCACCGCGGGGTCGTAGGACAGGCTGAACGGGATCGGCGCCGGGCGCACCACCGGGATACTGGCGCTGCCGACCACCAGCGCCGGGGCATCGGCGTTCGAGACGTCGAGCAGCTCGACCTCGAGCACGGTGCCGGCGGGGAGCGCCAGGCGCTCGCGGGTGCCGGCGCTGCCGCGGATCGAATCGGTCGCGGCCATCGCCGCGGTCGCGACCACCAGTGCCATGGCCAGCGCGGCGCCGAATCGCCAAACGCGCATCAGAGTCTCCTTCCCTCGTCGTAGAAGCCGGAGGCCGGCCGGATGGCGCCGGCGGCGACGCCGCGGCGGGTGAGGATCGGCGGGGTCAGGCGCCGGGCCGCCGCGGGGTCGTCGGCGGCGATGGCGCCCAGCCGCACCAGCAGCGCGGTGATCGCGCATGCCGCGGCGCGGGTGGCGCCGGCGTCGAGCGCGACGGCGACGCCGAGGCCGCGCTGGAGCAGGCCGGCGACGAAAACCGCCTCGGCGCCGGTCTTGACCGCGACGCCGCCCGGCAT
>JBDHSS010000267.1:0-4440 GCA_039808205.1 Paracoccaceae bacterium
CGCACCACCGCGTGGCCGCCGATCGGGTCGCGGCCGCCGGCGGCCAGGAACAGCCCGGCGCGCGCGAGCTGGCGGCAGCTCATCGCCACGGCGCAGTGGTGGAAATAGACGCCGAGCACCTGATCGACCGGATGCTCGAGCCGGCCGAACGACGCCATGAAATGCGCGAGCGCGTAGTTGCGCGCGCCGGTCTCCAGCTCGGAGCGCGCCACCGCCCTGTCGACGGTGATGTCCTCGTCGTCGGCGAGAAAGCGCAGGAAGCGCACGATCTCGCCGATCGCCTCGCGCGGCGAATGCCCGGCGAGCACCACGTCGGTGACGACGATGGCGCCAGGGTTGATGAACGGGTTGCGCGGCCGTCCCGCCTCGTGCTCGAGCTGCACGATCGAGTTGAACGCCGAGCCCGACGGCTCGCGGCCGACCCGGGTCCACAGCGCCTCGCCGACACGGCCGAGCGCGAGCGTCAGCAGGAACACCTTCGAGATCGACTGGATCGAGAAGGCGCAGTCGACGTCGCCGGCGCCGAAGCTCCGGCCGTCGGTGGTGACGAGCGCGATGCCGAAGCGGCGCGGGTCGACGCGGGCGAGCTCGGGGATGTAATCGGCGACCTTGCCCTCGCCGGCGCGGGGCGCGAGCTCCGCATGGATGTCGGCGACGATCGCGCCGAGGTCGGGGACCGCGTCGGGCATGCGCTCAGGTGGCCCGCGCCCGGCTTTCGGCGATGTAGAGCTCGCGGAGCCGGCGGGTGATCGGGCCCGGCGTGCCGTCGCCGACCGGCTGGCCGTCGATCGCCACAACGGGCGTGACGAAGGCGGAGGCCGCGGTGATGAAGGCCTCGGCCGCGCCGTGCGCTTCGGCGACGGTGAACGGCCGCTCCTCGACCTTGAGCTGCGCCGCCTCGGCATAGCCGATGAGCGCGGCGCGGGTGATGCCGGGCAGGATCGCCGAGGACAGGTTCCGGGTGACGATCACGCCGTCGCCGGTGACGATCCAGGCGTTGCTCGAGCTGCCCTCGGTGACGAAGCCGTCCTCGACGAACCAGGCGTCGTCGGCGCCGGCCCGTTTTGCCGCCATCTTGCACATCGACGCGCCGAGGAGCTGCACCGTCTTGATGTCGCGCCGCGCCCAGCGGATGTCGGGCATGGTGACGACGCGAAGGCCGCTCGTCGCCGCCGGCGTGTCGACGAGCGATCTCCCTTGGGTGAAGAGGACAAGGCTCGGGCTCGGCTCGGGCGGCCAGGCGAAGTCGCGGTCGGCGGCGCCGCGCGTCACCTGGAGGTAGACCATGCCCTCGACGACCGCATTCCGCGCGACGAGCTCGCGGTGGATCGCCTCGAGGGTCGCATCGTCGACCGGTGCCGGAAGCCCGAGTTCGCCGAGCGAGCGGTGCAGCCGCGCCAGGTGATGGGCGAGGTCGACGAGGCGGCCGTCGAGCACGCTCGTCACCTCGTAGACCGCATCGGCGAACAGGAAGCCGCGGTCGAAGATCGAGATCGTCGCCTCGGCCTCGGGCAGGAACGCGCCGTTCACGTAGACGATGCGGCTCATGTCACCCCCAGAGCTCGGGTTTAGCAGGATGCACGCCCGCCGCGTCGTAGGCGAGCGGCGGCGAGCGGTCGGCGGCCAGCAGCAGCGGCCCGTCGAGGTCGATGAAGGCGGCGCCCTGCGCCACCAGCACCGCCGGAGCCATGGCGAGCGAGGAGCCGACCATGCAGCCGACCATGATGCCGAAGCCTTGCGCCCGCGCCGCGTCGCGCAACGCCAGCGCCTCGGTCAGCCCGCCGGCCTTGTCGAGCTTGATGTTGACGACGTCGTACTTGCCCGCGAGCCCGGCGAGGCTCGTGCGATCGTGGCAGCTCTCGTCGGCGCAGACCGGCAGCGGCCGCGCCATCTCCGCCAGCGCGTCGTCGGCGCCGGCGGGCAGCGGCTGCTCGACGAGCTCGACGCCGAGCCGGACGAGCGCCGGCGCGAGCGCGGCATAGGCCTCGGGCGTCCACCCCTCGTTGGCGTCGACGATGATGCGCGCGCCGGGCGCGCCGGCGCGCACCGCCTCGAGCCGCGCCATGTCGCCCTCGCCGCCGAGCTTGACCTTGAGAAGCGGCCGGTGTCGCTCCGACGCCGCCTCGGCGCGCATCACCTCGGGCGCGGCGAGCGACAGCGTGTAGGCGGTGATCTCGGGGCCGGGGCGCGGCAGCCCGGCCAGCTGCCAGACCGGGCGGCCGGTCCGCTTCGCCTCGAGGTCCCAGAGCGCGCAGTCGACGGCGTTCCGCGCCGCGCCCGCCTGCAGCATCTCGGCAAGGCGCGCGCGGTCGAGCCCGTCGGGCAGGGACCGGATCGTGGCTGCGACGCCGTCGAGGCTCTCGCCGTAGCGCGGATAGGGCACGCACTCGCCGCGCCCGCGATGGCCGCCTCGCGCGACCGTCGCCGTGAGCACGTGCGCCGCGGTGCGCGAGCCGCGGCTGATGGTGAAGGCCTTCCGCAGCGGAAAGGTCTCCGCCTCGACTGTAAGCTCCGCCGCCATGCGCCTCGCCTCCCGGCGCGAGGCTATGGCGCCCGCGCGTCCCTTGGCAAGCCGCCGCGAGCGGACGGCCTCAGGGCCGACGCCGCGCCACGGCGATTGCGATGGCCAGCCCGGCAGCGAGCCCGAACCAGGTCAGCGCATAGACGAGATGGGCATTGCGGAAGCGCACGACGGTAAGCCCGCCGATGGGCAGCCCGCCGGGATTGGGCGCGGCGTCGGCGTCGACGAAGTAGGGCGCTGCGTCGGCAATCCCGCGCGCCGCGGCGATCGCGGCGACGTCGCGCGAGTACCAGCGATCGGCGCCGGGGTCGTTGGCGCGCAGGAAGCCGCCGCCGGGCTCGCTGATCCTGAGAAGCCCGGTCACCGTCACCTCGCCCGGCGGCTGGCCGTCGCGGCGGGTCGCCGGGTCGCGGCGCTCCGGCGGCACGAAGCCGCGGTTGACGAGGAGGGTGAAGCCGGGCGTGACGAGGGGCGTCAGGATCCAGTAGCCCGAGCCGCGCTCGGTCACCGCCAGCACCGCCGTCTCCCGGTCGTTGAGGAAATGCCCGGTGACGCGCACGCGGGTGTATTCCGACGCGTCGTGCGTCAGCCCCGGCCAGCCCGCCGGCCCCGGTGCGGCGACCGGAGCCGCGGCGAGCCGGGCATCGACGCGGGCGATGAGGTCGAGCTTCCAGGCGCGGCGCTCGATCTGCCAGACGCCGAGCGCGACGAGGCCGGCGATCGCCAGCGCGAGCGCGAGCCAGAGCCCGGCGCGAGCCAGGCGCCTCACGTCGCCGGCCGGGGTGCGGGAGAGGCTTTCATACGGGCATGAAACCCTATCGGGCAGTCGCGGGGCCCCGCAAAGGCGGGGAGAAAGAGACTCTGCGGCGCACCAGCGCCGCTCCGGGTGAACGGCCGCAAAGGCGGCTGTTCACAGAGCGCCGGCCGAGCGGGGGCCCTTGCGGCTCCCCGAGGCCGGCGCTGCCTCCGTCACCGCTCGGGCATCGCCATCTCCGAGGTGTCGTCCATGCTCGGCATCATGTTGCGGTTGAGGTGGAACACGATCCAGAGCGAGCCCGCCAGCGTGATCACCACGATCACGATGGTGAAGGTGGTCGACAGCAGAATCCAGCCGCCCTCGGCCTTCGGCGTCATGTGCAGGAAGAAGATCATGTGCACGAGGATCTGCGCCAGCGCGCAGGCGAGCACGAAGGCCGCGGTGTAGCCCGGGCTCTCGATCGGCCGCGCCATCACCAGGAAGAACGGGATCGCGGTGAGGATCGCCGACAGCACGAAGCCGGTCACGTAGGAGCGGAACGTGCCGTGCGGCGCGGCGTGCGGGTCGTGCCCGTGCCCGGGTCCGTGCCCGTCGTGCCCGCGCGCAGTCCCGTGCAGGTCCGCAGGGTAGCCGGTGCTCATCGCAGCACTCCCATCAGGTAGACGAAGGTGAAGACGCCGATCCAGACCACGTCGAGGAAGTGCCAGAAGAGCGACAGGCAGGTGAGCCGCCGCTGGTTGGCCGGGATGAGCCCGCGTTTCGTGACCTGCGTCATCAGCACGATCAGCCAGACGATGCCGAAGGTGACGTGCAGCCCGTGGGTGCCGACCAGGGTGAAGAACGCCGACAGGAACCCCGATCGCCATGGCCCGGCGCCCTCGGCGATCATGTGGCTGAACTCGTAGAGCTCGATCGCGAGGAAGGCCGCGCCGAAGAGCCCGGTGATCGCCAGCCACTTGAGCGTCGTCGGCTGGTCCAGCCGGTGCATGGCGAGCATCGCGAAGCCGTAGGTGATCGACGACAGGAGCAGCATCGTGGTGTTGACCGCGACGAGGCCGAGATCGAAGAGATCGCGCGGGCCGGGGCCGCCGGCGAGGCTGGCGCCGAGCACGCCGTAGGTGGCGAAGAGCACCGCGAAGAGCAGGCAGTCGCTCATCAGGTA
>JBDHSS010000268.1:0-4433 GCA_039808205.1 Paracoccaceae bacterium
GTGCCGACGAGGATCGTCGCGCCGCGGGCGGCGGCGTCGCGCGCGTTGAGCGCGACAAGGCGGGAGTCCTCCACCCAGCAGTCGGAATACTCGTAGGCGCGGCGGAACTCCGGCTTGAGCGGCGCCCCGGCCGCGTCGCGGGTCAGATCGAGGGAGCGCGTCGCCGGCAGGATGCGCCGCCCGCCGAGCGTGTCGTAGAGCAGAAGCCCGAAGCGGATCAGCCACGCCGGGCGCCGGCCCTTCGTCCACGGCAGCACCGTGCCGAGCAGGTGCGAGGTCGGGGTGTCGCTGTCGAAGCGCATGTCGGGGTGCAGCGGCAGCACGAAGCGCATCGGCCAGCTGATGTGCGGCATGGCGGCGAGCAGCGTCTCGCGTTCCTCGAGCGCCTCGCGCACCAGGCGGAACTCGAAATACTCCAGGTAGCGCAGGCCGCCGTGGAAGAGTTTGGTCGAGGCCGACGAGGTCGCCTGCGCGAGATCCCCCTGCTCGGCCAGCGTGACCGAGAGGCCCCGGCCGGCGGCGTCGCGGGCGATGCCGCAGCCATTGACGCCGCCACCGATCACGAACAGGTCGGCCATTCCGTCCGGCGACGCCACCCCGCCCTTCTCCCCTTGCGCTTTCCTCCCGGCTACTGCGCTCACGTCCTCGTGTCAATCGCGTAGGCGCGCAATTGCGCGCTTTCACGCAAAACGCGCATCAGCGCAGCAATATTGCGGTGCGATAGCGTTCGCATCTGCAGCAAAGCGCGCGGAAACGCGCGTTCCCGCTTGATCGGCGCGCCGCGATGCCCGATGTTCCGGCCGAGCCTGGACAAGGAGAAGCGGTGGCCCTCAGCCTGCGCCAGTCCCAGATCCTCGAGATCGCCCGCAGCGAGGGCCGCGTGCTGGTGGAGGCGCTGGCCCAGCAGTTCGACGTCGCGCTGCAGACGATCCGCCGCGACCTCGCCGACCTCGCCGATGCCGGCTACGTCGACCGGGTGCACGGCGGCGCGGTGCCGCGGACCGGCGTCACCAACCTCGGATACGAGCAGCGGCGGCGGATGAACGAGGCGGCGAAGGCGGCGATCGGGCGCGCCTGCGCCGCGGCGATCCCCGACAACAGCTCGATCATCCTCAACCTCGGCACGACGACCGAGGCGGTGGCGCGCGAGCTGCTCGGCCACCGCAACATCACCGTCGTCACCAACAACATGAACGTGGCGAACATCCTGCTCGGCAACCCCGGCTGCGACATCATGGTGGCGGGTGGTGCGCTGCGCCGCTCCGACGGCGGGCTGGTCGGGGACCTGACGAGCCAGTTCTTCGGCCAGTTCAAGGTGGATTTCGCGGTGATCGGCGCCTCGGCGCTCGACCCGGATGGCGACCTGCTCGACTTCGACCTGGCCGAGGTGCGGGTGTCGCGGGCGATCCTCGCGCAGGCGCGGCAGAGCTTCCTCGTCTGCGATGCCTCGAAGCTCGGGCGCTCGGCGCCGGTGCTCCTGTGCTCGCTGGCCGAGATCGATGCGGTCTTCACCGACGCAGCCCTGCCGGCGCCGCTCGCGCGGCGCTGCGGCGAATGGGGGACGGCGGTCCACGTCGCCGGGGGCGAGGGGCGGCGGTAGCCGCGACGCGACCGCAGGCCTCAGCGCTTGCGCCGTCGCCGCTTCGGCCGCATGCGGACGTGGCCGCCCTCGCGGTCGATCTCGAACCGCCCGGTGGCCTCGACGAGGTCGGAGAGCTTGGGCTGGCCGAAGGTCCGGGTGTCGAACTCGGGCGAGAGGTTGGTCAGCCGCTGGCCGACCGCGCCGAGCCGGAACCAGCCGTCGGCGTCCTCCTCCATCTGCTCGAGCGCCCGGCCGATCAGCGCCACCGCTTCCTCCATCGGGCGCAACGCGTCCGGGCGCGCCGGCTGGCCCTCCTCCGCCTCGCGGACGAGGTTCTCGGTGAAGACGAAGCGGGTGCAGGCCTGGCGGAAGCTCTCGGGTGTCTTCTGCCGGCCGATGCCGTAGACGTCGACGCCCTGCTCGCGGATCCGCGCGGCGAGGCGGGTGAAGTCGCTGTCGGAGGAGACGAGGCAGAAGCCGTCGAAGCGGCCGGAATGCAGGAGGTCCATCGCGTCGATGACCAGCGTGATGTCGGTCGAGTTCTTGCCCGTGGTATAGGCGAACTGCTGCGTCGGCAGGATGGCGTGCCGGGCGAGGGCCTTCTCCCAGCCGGCCTGCTGACCGCGGGAGAAGTCGCCGTAGATCCGTCGGAGGCTCGCTTCGCCGATCTTCGCCACCTCCTCGAAAAGCGCGTCGGCGACCTTCGGCGAGGTGTTGTCGGCGTCGATCAGCACGGCGAGCTTGCGGGTGCCCTCCATCAGCGCAGGCGCTGCAGGAGCTCGGCGCTGGCGTAGCCGTCGGGCACCATGCCGACGCTTGTCTGGTAGGCGCGGATCGCGGTGATGGTGTCGGGGCCGATCACGCCGTCGGTCTTGCCGGTCGGGTAGCCGCGCGCGATCAGCTTCTCCTGCAGCTCGACCTTCTCGCTGCGCGAGAGCTCGCGGTCGCCGCGCGGCCAGCTGCCCTGGAACGGACCCGCGCCCATGATCCGGTCGCCGAGGTGGCCGACGCCCATCGCGTAGGCGGTGGCGTTGTTGTATTTCTTGATGACGAAGAAGTTGCGGTAGACGGCGAAGGCCGGTCCCTTGGCGCCGGCCGGGGCAATGATCGCCATCGGGCCGTGCTCGGGCAGGGGCGCGCCGTTCAGCTGGGTGACGCCGCGGTCGCGCCAGTCGGCGGTCGGGCGCACGTTCGACTGGTCCGCACTGCCGTAGTTGAAGCCCGCGGGCACGCGCACCTCCATGCCCCAGGGCTGGCCGTGGACCCAGCCGGAGCGCGCGAGGTAGTTGGCGGTCGAGGCCAGCGCGTCGGTCGGATCGTCCGACCAGACGTCGCGGTGGCCGTCGCCGCGGAAGTCGACGGCATAGGAGAGATAGCTCGTCGGGATGAACTGGGTGTGGCCCATGGCGCCGGCCCAGGAGCCGACCATGTGGCGCGGATCGACGTCGCCGGCCTGCAGGATGCGCAAGGCGCCGATCAGCTGCTCCTCGGCAAAGCTCTGGCGGCGGCCGTCGTAGGCGAGCGTCGCCAGGCTCTCGATCACCGGGATCGAGCCGCGGTTCTTGCCGAAGTTCGACTCCATCCCCCAGACGGCGAGTACCGCGCGGCTGTCGACGCCGTAGCGCGCCTCGATCGCGTCGAGCGTCGGCTGCAGCGCGGCGCGCTGGCCGCGGCCGGTGTCGATGCGCGCGGGCGAGGCGGCGCCGTCGAGGTACTCCCAGATCGGCTTGGTGAACTCGGCCTGCCGGCCGTCGAGGCGCACCACCTCCGGGTTGACGCCGACGCCGGCGAAGGCGGCGTCGAAGACCGCCGGGCGGATGCCGGCGGCGAGCGCGCGGGACCGGAAGCCGCTCCGCCAGGCGACGAAGCTCTCGGGCTGCGGGCTGGCCGTGGCGCGGGACATCGGGGGGCTGCTGGTCTCGAGCGGCGGATTCGCGCCGGCGCAGCCGCCGACCGCAACGGCAAGCGCGAGCGTGGCGAGGGGGATCCGGTACACGGGGGCTGTCTCCTGCTCGACGGGGCGTTTTTCAACCGATGGTAGCGGGTGACGCGGCGAAACGGAAGGGCGGCGTGGCGGGGTCTCACCGCGAGGTGGTGCTTTGTCGCGTTGGCGAGGCCCGGACGGGGGCCGGCGAAGGGGGGCATCGAGCCCCCCTTCGCCGGGAGGCGGCGTGGGCGCCGCCTCGGCTCCCGGGGTTGGGGCGGCGCTTGGGCGGCTTGGCCGGGGCGCGGCCTTTGCCGCGGGAAGGTGCGCGCGGTGCGCGCACTGTTTTCTTTGTTGGTTTTCCGGCTGTTGCCGGAAAACGACTGCTCTCCAGGTTTCAAGGCCGTATGAAAGCCTCGAGGGAGGCCAGGGGTGGCGAGGCCGGCTTTATGCCTGCGGCAGCGGGGCGCGGGCGGCGTTCCAAGCGGCCCAGTCTTCGGGGGTGTCGAGGTCGGTGACGGCGGCGCGGCCGGCGGTGGCGACCTCGGTCACGAACTCTTCGGCGTCGCGCACCACCTCGCGCGCGCCGCGGTCGCCGGAGAGGCCGGCCAGCGTCTCGAAGAAGCGGCGCCCGAAGAGGACCGGGTGGCCGGGCGTGCCGTCGGCGCTGACAGCGCGGACGATCTCGCGCCCCGCCGCCGGATCGTAGGCGGCGATCAGGCGGTCGATCTCGCGGGCGCCGACCTCGGGCATGTCGGCGAGGAGGACGACGACGGCATCGACGTGCGCCGCGACCGTGGCGAGGCCGGCGCGGAGCGATGCGGCCATGCCCTCGGCGCAGTCCGGCGCCTCCACCAGCGTCGCCGCGAGCCCGTCGAGGGCGGCGCGCCGGGCATGGGCCGCGGGCGGCAGCACCACGACGGTCTC
>JBDHSS010000269.1:0-4432 GCA_039808205.1 Paracoccaceae bacterium
CCGCACCCGCACGGATGTTGTCCCTGCGGCTCTCGTTCCGAGCCGTCTTGCCGGGCGGCCGCTCGCGCGTCCCGTCGTCCACTGGCACCACCCAACGAAGCACCGGCCGCCCAACCGGTGGGCGGCCTCTGTCGCGGCGATGATAGGCGCGGACCCCGGGGCCCGAAAGCGCTAAATGCCTCAGGCTTTTCGCATCATCCGGCGGTCGCGGCGCGGTACCAGTCGACGATCTGCTTGCGCTCGGCGGGCTCGATCTCCGACACGTTCCCCGGCGGCATCGCGTGGCTGCGCCCGGCCTGCAGGTAGATCTCGCGCGCGTGGGCCGCAATCTCCTGGTCGGTCTCGAAGATCACGTCCTTGGGCGCGCGATGCACGCCCGGCCAGAACGGTTCGGCGGTGTGGCACATGCCGCAGCGGCCGCGGATCACGTCCGTGACCTCCGTGAAGCCCGGCGCCGCGGCGAACTTCTGGTCGGTCGGCGACATCGCGAGCTCCGGCCGCTGGCTCATCGGCGAGGACGACAGCCACATGATGATGACGAAGAGGATCGCCGTCGCCGCCCAGGTCCAGTTCGGCCCCTTGCCGGTCGCGTGCATGGTGTTGAAGTAGTGCCGGATCGTCACGCCCATCAGGAACACGAGGCTCGCGATCAGCCAGTTCCATTCCGTCGCGAAGGCGAGCGGATAGTGGTTGCTGAGCATCAGGAACAGGACCGGCAGCGTCAGGTAGTTGTTGTGGGTCGAGCGCAGCTTGGCAATGCGCCCGTACTTCGGATCCGGCGTCCTCCCGGCCTTGAGGTCGGCGACGACGATCCGCTGGTTCGGCATGATGACGAAGAAGACGTTGGCGGTCATGATCGTCGCGGTGAACGCGCCGAGGTGCAGGAGCGACGCCCGCCCGGAGAAGATGTGCGTGTAGCCCCAGGCCATCGCCACCAGGATGCAGAACAGCAGCACCATGAGCAGCGTCGGATTGTTGGCGAGCCGCGACTTGCAGAGGTTGTCGTAGAACAGCCAACCGATGCTCAGCGACAGGAGCGAGATGACGATCGCGCCCCAGACCGGCAGGTCGGCCACGCCGCGGTCGATCAGGAACAGGTTCGCCCCGGCGTAGTACACGATGCAGAGCATCGCGAAGCCCGAGAGCCACGTCACGTAGCTCTCCCACTTGAACCAGACCAGGTGGTCGGGCATCCGCTCCGGCGCCACCAGGTACTTCTGGATGTGGTAGAAGCCGCCGCCGTGCACCTGCCACTCCTCGCCGTAGGCGCCCGGCGGCAAATGGGGAACCTTCTTCAGCCCGAGGTCGAGTGCCACGAAGTAGAAGGACGACCCGATCCAGGCGATCCCGGTGATGACGTGCAGCCAGCGCACCGCAAAGGCGAGCCAGTCCCAGATGATGGCGAAGTCGTACATTTCCCCCCGCTCCGTTTCTCGATGATGCGCCACCGTCGCAGAATTCCGGCGGCCGGCAAATCCCGCGAATGGCAGAGCAGTTTCGCCCGCAGCCTGAAAATGCTAGCGTCCGCGACAGGGAGGACCGCATGTCCTACGTAGGCAACCTCAAGACCTTCATCCGGGTCTACGAGCTCGGATCGATGTCGGCCGCCGGCCGCGACCAGCGCATCTCCGCCGCGGTCGCCTCCGCCCGCATCGCCGAGCTCGAGCGCCATCTCGGCGTGCGCCTGTTCAACCGCACCACGCGCAGCCTGCAGCCCACCGAGCAGGGCTCCATCTTCTACAAGGGCGCGCAGAAGATCCTCGAGGCGATCGACGACGCCGAAAGCGCCGTCGCCGAGGTCTCGCGCAAGCCGCGCGGCTCGCTGCACGTCGCCGCTCCCCTCGGCATCGGCAAGCGGCTGATCGCCCCGCGGATCCCCGAGTTCAAGGATCTGTTCCCCGAGATCGACGTGCGCCTGCGGCTCTCCGATCGCAAGATCGACCTCACGGTCGAGGCGCTCGACATGGCGTTCGTGCTCGGCATCCTGGAGGATTCGAACTTCCGCATCCGCCCGATCGCCGAATGCCCGCGGCTGCTCTGCGCCGCGCCCGCCTATCTCGCGCGCCACCCCCACCCGCGGACCGGCCAGGATCTCGTCGAGCAGCACCACGCGTGCCTGCTGCACCGTTACCCCGGAGCGCGCGAGTTCGTCTGGACGCTCTGGACGCCCGAAGGCGCGCAGCGCTTCGAGGTCGAGGGCCCGCTCGAGTCCGACGACGGGGACGTCCTGACCGCCTGGGCGCTCGCCGGGCGCGGCATCATGCTGAAGCCCGCGTTCGAGGTCGCCGAGCACCTGGCCTCCGGCGCGCTGGTCCCGGTCTGCGAGGACAACCCGCCCTATCCGGTCAGCCTCGCCTGCATCTTCCCGCACAAGCGCCTGCAGGATCCGAAGAGCCGGCTGTTCATCGACTTCATGGTCGGCGCCATCAAGCAGGCGCTCGCCGCGGCCGCCGGACCGGCCGCACCGACGTCCCCGGCGTCACAGGCGCCGGCCTGAGGCGCAGGCTGTCCGCCGGAGATTTCCAAGTCCAATCGACCGAAGCGGGGCCACTGGCCCCGCGAGTCCCGGCCCGACAAGCGAACACACGCGTTTCGCCGGACCGTTGCCCGGAGCGCAGGATGCGCGGAGGGCAAGGGGGGTGACGTGTCGCCGTCAGTACCAATCCGTCCGCGTCCGACCCGGCGGATGCGGACGGATTTGTCAACGCCAAATCCGTCCGCAGCACCAGCGTCGCGCCAAACGATTGCTGTGAGCGCCAGCCCGTTCGGAGGCGCGCGCGCCCCTCAGCTCCCCCGATATGTCGAGTAGCTGTACCCCGCCAGCAAGAGCGGCACGTGATAGTGCGCCTCGGCGTCGGCAACCCCGAAGCGGATCGGGATGAGGTCGAGGAAGCGCGGGCTCTCGCCCGGCGCGCCCGCCGCGTCGAGGTAGTCCCCGGCGTGGAACAAAAGCTCGAACGTCCCCGTCGCGATCTCCGCCTTCGGGATCACCGGCGCATCGGTCCGGCCGTCCGCGTTGGTCGTCACCGTCCGGACGAGCGAGCGGCGCTCGCCGTCGATGCGGAAGAGGTCGATGCGCATCCCCGCCGCCGGGCAGCCGCGGCCCGCGTCCAGCACATGCGTCGTCACGTATCCCTCGGCCATGCCGTCCTCCCCCGCTGCGGTTCCGGCGGCACTATCATCGCCCGAGGCCTGTGGATCCAGCCTCCCGGCCCGAAAGGACCTTCCTTGCGAATTTGAAAGCCCCGCGCCTCGCCGTGCTCTATACCCGACGCTCAAAGCCGTGCCGGAGGAGGGACAGGATGCGCTATCCGAGGAACATGCTGGGCTATGGCGGCCGGCCGCCGGCCGCCGCCTGGCCGGGCGGCGCCAAGGTCGCGGTCAGCCTGGTGCTCAACTACGAGGAGGGCGGCGAGAACAACGTCCTGCACGGCGACGCCGCGTCCGAGGCCTTCCTCTCCGAGGTGCCGAACGCCGCACCCTGGCCGGGGATGCGCCACTGGAACATGGAATCGATCTACGAATACGGCTCGCGCGCCGGCTTCTGGCGGCTGCACGAGCTCTTCGTGAAGAAGGCGATGCCGGTCACCGTCTACGGCGTCGCCGCGGCGCTCGCCCGCTCGCCGGCCCAGGTCGCCGCGATGCAGGAAGCCGGCTGGGAGATCGCCTCGCACGGCCTGCGCTGGATCGACTACCGCAACCACAGCCGCGAGGCCGAGAAGGCCGACATGCTCGAGGCGATCCGGCTGCACACCGAGGTCGTCGGCGAGCCGCCGCGCGGCTGGTACACCGGCCGCACCTCGATCCACACCGTGCCGCTCGCGGTCGAGGCCGGCATCTTCGACTGGGTCGCCGACACCTACGACGACGACCTGCCCTACTGGCTCGAGTGCGAGGGCCGGCAGCAGCTCATCATCCCCTACACGCTCGAGACCAACGACATGCGGTTCTCGGCGGGCACCCTCACCACGTCCGAGGACTTCTTCACCTACCTGCGCGACACCTTCGACGTGCTCTACGCCGAAGGCGAGGCGGGCGCGCCGAAGATGATGAACGTCGGCCTGCACTGCCGGCTCGTCGGCCGGCCGGGGCGGATCAAGGGCCTGATCGACTTTCTCGACTACATCCAGTCGCGTCCCGACGTCTGGATCGCCACCCGCGGCGACATCGCCCGCCACTGGGCAGCGCGCTTCCCGGCGCCCGCCATCGCGCCGCGCCCGGCGACCATGGACCGCTCCGCCTTCGTCGACCGCTTCGGCGGCGTCTTCGAGCATTCGCCCTGGGTCGCCGAGCGCGCCCACGACCTCGAGCTCGGGCCCGCGCACGACTGCGCGCTCGGCCTCGCCAACGCGCTCGCCCGCGTCTTCCGCTCGGCGTCGGAGGAGGAGCGCCTCGGCGTGCTCAAGGCCCACCCCGACCTCGCCGGCAAGCT
>JBDHSS010000270.1:0-4430 GCA_039808205.1 Paracoccaceae bacterium
GTCGAGGCGACCAAGTTCACCGAGGTCGGCTACGTCGGCCGCGACGTCGAGCAGATCGTCCGCGACCTCGTCGACGCCGCCGTCGCCATGGTGCGCGAGGAAATGCGCGAGCGGGTCAAGGCCCGGGCCCACCAGGCCGCCGAGGACCGCGTGATCGACGCCCTCGCCGGCGAGGGCGCGCGCGACCAGACGCGCGAGACCTTCCGGCGCAAGCTGCGCGAGGGCTCGCTCGACGAAAAGGAGATCGAGCTCGAGGTCGCCGACACCGCCTCGCCGTTCCCGATGATGGACATCCCCGGCCAGCCGGGCATGGGGATGGGCGCGCTGAACCTCGGCGACATCTTCGGCAAGGCGTTCGGCGGCCGCAAGGTGCGCCGCCGGATGAGCGTCGCCGCGTCCTACGAGCTCCTCATAACCGAGGAGGCCGACAAGCTGCTCGATCCCGAGGCGGTCAACCGCGAGGCGGTGACCGCGGTCGAGCAGAACGGCATCGTCTTTCTCGACGAGATCGACAAGGTCTGCGCCCGCGCCGAGACCCGCGGCGCCGACGTCTCCCGCGAGGGCGTGCAGCGCGACCTGCTGCCGCTCATCGAGGGCACCACGGTCTCGACCAAGTACGGCCCGGTCAAGACCGACCACATCCTGTTCATCGCCTCCGGCGCCTTCCACATCGCCAAGCCGTCGGATCTCCTGCCCGAGCTGCAGGGCCGCCTGCCGATCCGCGTCGAGCTGCGCGCGCTGACCGAGCACGACTTCATCCGCATCCTGACCGAGACCGACAACGCGCTCACCCGCCAGTACGCGGCGCTGATGCAGACCGAGGGCGTCGGCGTGCGCTTCACCGAGGACGGCATCGAGGCACTGGCGCGCATCGCCGCCGAGGTCAACCGCGCGGTGGAGAACATCGGCGCGCGGCGGCTGCACACCGTGCTCGAGCGGGTGTTCGAGGAGCTGTCGTTCACCGCCCCCGACCGTTCCGGCGACGCAGTGACGATCGATGCCGCCTTCGTCGAGGCGCAGCTCGGCGAGCTCAGCCGCTCGGCCGACCTGTCGCGCTACGTGCTCTGATGCGCCGCTTCGGCGAGCCGATCGACCGAGGCCAGGCCTACGTCGACCGGCCCGGCGCCTACGCGGTGATCCGCGACGGGATCGACGTGCTCGTCACCGAGCAGGCCGACCCGCACGAGTTTCAGCTGCCGGGCGGCGGCCTCGACCCCGGCGAGGGCGCGCTGGCGGCGCTGCACCGCGAGTGCATCGAGGAGATCGGCTGGCGCATCCGCGTGTTGCGCCGCCTCGGCGCGTTCCAGCGCTACGCCTACATGCCGGAATACCGGCTCTGGGCGCGCAAGGTCTGCCACGTCTACCTCGCCCGTCCGGTCCTCCGCCTCGGCCCCGCGACCGAGCCCGACCACCGCGCGGTCTGGATGCCGATCCCGACCGCGCTCGAGCGCCTCGCCCTCGCCGGCGATCGCCACTTCCTCGCGCTGTCGCTGCAGCCGACGGGACCGGTGCGTCCGGGGTGATGCGCCTCCCAAGACGGGCTCGTTGAGACCAAAAGAGAGGCGGCCTCGGCGGCCGCCTCCAGAAATGATGTTCGGGTGCAACGACTTGGTGAAAAAATGCCAGGGCTCCCGCGTCAGGTGAGCAAATACCCGCCGTGCAACGTCAGGTCGGCGCCGAAGATCTTGAGGTAATAGTCGTCGGCGTCCGGTGTCGCGCCGCCGAGCCCGTCGCCGTCCTGATCGATCTGCAGAATCGTGTCGACCCGTCCCGCGTGTGTGGCGTTGCGCGCGTGGGTGACCTGGAACGCCGCTCCGCCCCTCACGGCACCCCCGAAGCGAATCTCGTCCCTGCCCTCCTCGAAGGCGCTGAACAGCACCGTGTCGGTGTAGGCGCCGAGGTCGTCCCTTGTCACGTGGATAACGTCGCGGGCGCCGTCGCGCGGCTGGTCCGGGTTCCTCCAGAAGTACTCGAAGTCGGGGTTGATGGTGTCGCTCCCCGCCCCGCTTCGGAGCGTGTCCGCGCCGACGCCGCCATCCATGTAGTCGTTGCCGGCGCCCGCATCGATGAAGTCGTTGCCTTCGTCGCCGGTCAGGTATCTGTCGTCGCCTGCGCCGGCGAGGATGCGGTCGTTGCCCGCGCCGCCGACCAGGTAGACGTCGGTCCGGTCGGGTCCGTCCGTGCCGAAAATCCAGTCGTTGCCTTCATCGCCGAAGAGGGCCACCGACGAGCCATTGAGACTTTTGCCGATCAGCCGGTCGTTTCCCGTCCCGCCATGGGAGAACCCGCCGATCATCAAATCGTCGCCGCCGCCGCCGTAGAAGTCCCAGCCGGCGCCCTCGATCATCACGTCGCGGTGCGACGATCCGAAAACGCCGAGGATGCTGCTGTAGCCTGCATTCCAATCCGGAGACTCCGCGAAATAGTCGGTGCCGCCGAAGCCATCGTGCGCCTTGCCGACGATGTTCACGGTCCGAATGTCGCCGTCGGCGTCGGTGAAGGTTCGGGTGCCGGTATAGGTCATGTCGACGAACACGCCCGATGGCGCCTTGCTGTAGTCGACATAGGACCAGACGAAGACGTCCGGAGAGGGCCCGACCCCGTAGAGGTCATCGCCGCGCGAGCCCATGAAGAAGTCGTAGCCCGAGCCTCCGCCGCCGAAGAGCGCGTCGCTTTTCGCCGTGCCGGCGAAGGTGACGCTGTCGACCTCGCCCGTGTCCCAGTTCGTTGTGTAGGTGCCCGGCGCGAGCTGGATGCTGCGGCCGAAGAGGAGGTGGTCGGTTATGATGTAACCGTAAGTTTCGCGCTCATGGTCGAGGAAGTCACGGCTGTTCTCGATGGACATGCGTCTCTCCCTTCGCTGTTCGCGCTCGGTGGCACCAGGAACGTGATGTGCTCCTTGCCGACGGCGACGCCGCACCGGCACGCCTTGCCCTCGCCGGCCGCGAGGCGCGCGAGAAAGGCGAAGGGCGGTCGGCGCATCGGTGTCCCCCTTCCGATCGTCGTCTGCCGAGACGACCACGAGCGGCGAGCCGGCGCATCCACCGTTTGGTGGAGATCAGGCGAGGGGGAGCGTGAAGGCGGCGAGCAGGCCGACGAGGTCCGCCCGGCGGTGGGTGCCGGTCTTCTCGAATAGGCGCAGGACGTGGGTGCGCACGGTGGAAACGGCGATCCCGAGCGCGACGGCGACATCGGCGTTGGTTCGCCCGGCGCCGACGAGCTCGAGCACCCGCGCCTCGGTCGAGGTCAGCTCGAACAGCGCGGCGATGGCGGCGATGGGCGCCGGGCGCGCCGTGACCGCCGGGGCGACGAGGATCGCCGCCGTGGCGCCGGCGAGCGGGCTCGCGTCGGCGAGCGGCAGCAGATGCAGCACGACCTCCTCGCCGTCGGCGCGGCGGGCGGGGATGCCGAGGTCTCCCGGCGCACTGCCGCCGAAGGGCGCGGCGAACGATCTCCGCAGCGCCGCGACGACGCGGCTCGGCGCGGCCAGGCGTCCATGGCGCATGCCGAGAGGATCGCTGGCGCGGAGCATCGCCTCCCCGGCGCGATTGGCGTGGCGCACGCGCAAGCCGGAGTCGACGAGGAGCACGGCGACCGCCAGACCGTCGAGCACCGCCGCGAAGGTTGCGCGCTCGACGGCGCGGGCCTCGAGCATGCGGCCGATGACGAGCGACCGCTTCAGGTGGGGGATGAACAGGCGGGCGCGCGCGACTTCGTCATCGCCGATCGGCCCGTCGTCGCGATGCCGCCCGAACCCGAGCTCGGTCCGGGCGCCGCGGCTCGTCGCGAAGGCGATCATCAGATTGTCGTCCAGTCCACGCGGCGCGTACCACTCCTCGGCGATCCGGCTCGAGCCGCTCGCCGGGTTGACCCGGCTGAGCACGCACGGAGCGTCCGACGGCAGCGCGTTGTAGCGCGCGATCCCGCCCCAGCGATCAGGATAGAGGTGCGCGACCGCGTCAAGCGCCGCGATGTCGCCGGGAGAGACCCCGGAGAAGAGGTCGAGCAGGAGGCGATCGCCGTCTCTCTCGTGCAGCACCATGCACGAGGTCTGGCAATGCAGCGCAGCGGCGACGCGGTCGAGGGTCTCGAGCCAACGCTGGGGATCGAGCGCGCAGTCGTAGATCGCCCCAATGATGCTCGAGAATTCCTTGGCGGGAATCGGACGCACGGCCGGCCTCCGAGGACAATGCGCCGGCGCTTGCTCGCTGCGCGCCGCAGGAAATCGGCGCGAGAGTGCCACGGTATGCCCGGACCGGCAAGCGCGGGATGAAGGAGCCTGAGATCGGCCGCGCGGCGGCTGGCGCTGAGCTCGCGTCATCGCGGCCGCAAGAGCCGCTCCAGCGCCTCGAGGAACCGCGACCGGTCCGCCGGGCGGAACGGCCGCCCGCCGCCCGGCCGGAACGGATCGGCGGCGCGCAGGTCGGCCG
>JBDHSS010000271.1:0-4424 GCA_039808205.1 Paracoccaceae bacterium
CGAGCGTCCGCCGCGGCGAGCTTCGCGCGGCGCTCGCGGCGGGCGAGCCGGCGTCGGCGGCCCGAGCCGCGGAGTGAGGGGGAAAGGATCATGCGCCGCCTCGGCATTCTCGCCTGCGTGGCACTCGCCGGCTGCACCACCAGCGGCGTTCCGGTCAGCCGCCAGGTCGTGGTCTCCGGCGGCAACTTCCAGGCCGTCCAGGGCGAGGCGCAGTTCTTCGTGCGCGCCTTCCTGCCGCCGGAAGGCGACCAGCGCCGCGAGGTGCTGGGCGCCAGGTGCGACGTCGTCTCGAGCCTCTACGCCGCCGAGGTGGTGACGCCGTCGCGCGTCGTCGTGCCGAACTTCGGCCCGCAATCGCCGGAGATCACCGTGACCTGCCGCGCCGACCATGCCTCGGGCAGCAGCCACATGCGCATCATCACCCGCTGGCAGCCGGCGCCGGGGTTCTATGGCGACCCGTTCTGGGGGCCGGGCTGGGGTCCGGGCTGGGGCGGCCCGTGGGGGCCGTGGGGCGGCTGGGGGCCGTCCTATCCGATCAGCAGCTATCCCGACATCGAGGTGACGCTGACCGCCGCGCCGCCGCGCTGACGGGGGATGCGACCGGTCAGAAGTCCATCCCGATCGTCAGCACCACGTGCCCGGGATCGAGGTTCGAGTCGTACCAGCGCAGGTCGACCTTGCCTTTGTCGCCGAGCCCGCGGTTGACGCCGACGTCGTAGGCCACCTTGTCCTCGGCGAGGTCCTGCGTGCCGAAGTCGGTCCCGAGCGTGCCGTCCACCGCCCAGACCCGGGCGAAGCCGAGCGAGGCGCCGAGCTTGCCCCACTGCTGGCCGCTGGTCGGGTCGTAGTCGTAGCCGGCGATCAGCCCGCCGAGATCGGCCATCGGATAGCCGAGCAGGAACTTGAACTCGCCGCAGCAGTCGCCGGTCTCGTCGTAGAGGTAGCGGTAATAGCTGACGTCGACCTCGGCGTCGCCGAGCTGGTGGCGCAGGCCGGCGTAGAGGTCGAACTCGATCCCGTCCCCGGCGAGGTCGTCGTCGGCGGGAAAGTCGACCGTCGATGACCAGAGGCCGCCGTAGACCATGCCGAGCGAGCCCTCGACATAGCCCTGCAGCGCGGGATTGTCGTTCGACTGCGTCGTGCCCTTGTAGATGTAGTTCGACGTCACGGCGAAACCGTAGCGCATCTCGAGAGCCGACTGCGCCAGCGCCGGCCCCGCCAGCATCAGTGCGATGGCAACCGCCGCGCCCAGGCGTCGCGTCATCCGTGTATCCCGTCCCGTCCGTTCGCTTTCCCGGCTGCGCGCCGTTTTCCTCCTGCCTACACATGCCGGCGGCCGATCGGAAGCCTCTTTTACCGGGACGCCGGGCTCCGGCGGCTGCGCGCGCGTGCAACCTTGCCCGCGGTTCGCGCGTCGATCACCATCGACCGGCTGCGACGGGGCAGGGAGAATCGCCATGCGACGGCTGATGTTGGGACTGGCATTCGGGCTTGCCGCGTGCAGCGGCGCCCCGAACGGCGGCGGCGCGCCACCGGTGGCGATCCGGGCGCAGCCGACGAAAGGCGTCGCCCAGCCGGCCGCCAGCGGCGAGGCGTCGCTCGTGGTGCGCGCGGTGTCGCCGCAGGCGCCCGGCCAGGAGATCGCCGGTGCCACCTGCAGCGCCCGGTCGCCGTATTTCACCGCGAGCTTCACGCCCCCCACGCGGCTCCTGGTGCCCGACTTCGGCCCGCAGGCGCCGTCGATCAGCATCGCCTGCGAGGCGGGCGGCGCGCGCGGCTCGGCGGTGGTCGAGCCCGAGGTCGCGTGGTCGTCGGGCAGCAGCGGCGGCTACGGCATCCCGGCGATCGGCGTGGCGGTCGGCACCGGCAACAACAGCGGCGTCGGCGTCGGCTTCAGCTGGTGGGGCAGCCCCGGCAACACCTCCGTCGGCAGCGCCGTGACCCGCTACCCCGACGTCCGCATTCCGCTGCAGTAGCGCGTCAGCCGCCGGTGCAGGGATAGAAGCGCGTCACGACCGTCTGCACGCAGCGACCGTGGAAGTCGTAGACCCGGCAGGCCTCCTGCCAGCCCGAGAACGCGCCGGCGTCGGCATAGCCCCAGCTGCGGCAACGGCGCCCGGCTTCGGCTGCGGCCTCGCGCCAGTCCGGCGACACCGGGTTGTAGAGCGTGCCGGTCGAGGCCATGGTCACGATGCCGTCGTGCGGGCTCCCGCCCGCCATCTGCGGCCGCACCCCCGCCGACGGTGCCGCGCAGCCCGCGGCGAGCAGGATCAGCCCCAACGCCAGAACTCGCATCCACCGTCCCTCCACCCCGGAGACGAGGCTGCCTTTCGCGACGATTTGCGTCAACTTCGCCGCATTGCCGCGGTTAACGCGGTCCCGCGTCGACAAAGACCGCCACCGGCAGCGTCGCGAGGTCGTCGAACGGCCCCTCCACCTCGACCTGCCGCAGCACCTCGCGCCACCGGCCCGCCGGCAGCGTGATCGGCTCCGGGGCCGCGGCGCCGTGCCGCAGCGCCACGATGACGACGAGCGTCTCGCCCGCGTGCCGGCGGGTGTAGCCGAGGAGCGGCGGCGCCAGCGCGAGCGCCGCGTAGTCGCCCGCGGCGAACAGCTCCGGCCGCTCGCGCCGGAGCGCCAGCAGGCGATGGGTGAGCGCGAGCTTCGCCACCGGATCGGTCCAACAGGCGAACGCCGCCGCCCCCGCAGGCAGCGCGTCGAGGAGCCGCTGGCGTTCGGCGAAATCCACCGGCCGGCGGTTGTCGGGATCGACCATGCTCTGCTCCCAGAGCTCGGCCCCCTGGAAGGTGTCGGGCACCCCCGGCACGGTCAGGCGCAGCGCCGCCTGGATCAGCGCGTTCGCCGCGCCGTCGTCGGCCAGCGCGCTCTCGAACGCCCGGAACGAGGCGAGAAAGCCGTTGTCGGGCTGGGGGTTGAGCGCGCGGTCGAGGAAGGCGGCGAGCCGCGCCTCGTAGTCCGCATCGCCGAATACCCAGCGGGTGTTGCGCGCCGCCTCGCGAACCGACTTCAGCATCGCCGCCCGCACCCGTTCGCCGAAGGCCTCGCGCTCGGCGGCGTCGGGGGGCACGCCCGGGCGCCACGCCATCGGCCAGCTGCCGAGGAGGAGCTGATAGAAGAAATACTCCTCGACCGGGTCGATCGGCCGCGCGGGGTCGTGCAGCAGCCCGTGCCAGTCCGCCACCCGCACCGCCCAGTCCGCCGCATGCCGCGGCAGCGCCGCGATCCGCGCCCGCGCGTCCTCGCCGCGCTTGGTGTCGTGGGTCGAGGTCGTCAGCATCGAGAGGGGCGTGGTTGTCCGCGCGGCGTTCGCCGCGTGGAATTCGCCGGGCGGCGTCGCGAAGCGTCCGGGCTCGCTGCCGACCTCGTTGAGTGCGATCAGCCGGGCATAGCGGTAGAGCGCGGTATCCTCGAGGCCCTTGGCCATCGCCGGCCCGGTCAGCTGCTGCGCCCGAAGCGCCACCTCGGCGGCCTCGGCCATCGCCTGCGGCCAGGGGGCGGGGTCGAGCGTCAGCGCCGCCTCCACCACGGCGAAGGCGTCGGGATCGAGCCATGCCGCCGCCTTGCGGCCCGCCGCCACTGCCCGGCCGAGCCGCGCCCGGTCGCTCGCGTTCATGCCGTCCGCGTCGGCATAGGTGCGGTAGACGTCGAGCGCCGCGATCGTCTCGACGAGCGCGGTCTCGATCGAGCTTGCGCCGATGTCGCGGAACCGCGGCGCCGCCGTGGCGAGGCGCGCGAGCCGCCGGGTCAGGGCCTGCAGCTCCGCCTGCAAGAGCCGCTCCAGCACCTCGCGCTTGGCCACCCGCACCACGTCGGCTGGATCGCTGCGGTCGCCGGTGAAATCGTGGTAGGCCTGCGTCATCGTCTCGGTGCCGTCGGGATCGACGAGGAGCCCGACGAGCAGATTGGTCGCCTCGTAGCCGGTGGTGCCGTCGACGCCCCAGTCGGCAGGCAGCGCCTCGCCGACCGCGAGGATCTTCTCGACGACGAGCCAGAACGGCCGCGCGACGCTGGCGCGCAGCCGCGCCAGATAGGCCTTCGGGTCGCGCAGCCCGTCGATGTGGTCGATCCGCAGCCCGTCGGCCACGCCCTCGCCGACGAGCGCCAGCGGCAGCGCCTGCGTCGCCTCGAAGACGGCCGGGTCCTCGACCCGCACCCCCGCGAGATCGCTGATCGCGAAGAAGCGGCGATAGTTGAGCCCGTCGCGCTCCAGGCTGAACTTGGCCACGCGCCAGTGCTGGCGCTCGACGAGGCCGGCGAGCGCCTGCCACGAGTCCGCGACACCGGCGGCCCCGCGAAACGCCGCGAGCGCCGGGCCGAGGTCGGCATGGGCCAGCCGCCGCAGGAACTCCGGGCACTGGCCCAGCTCTCCGGCACGACCTTCGGCATCCCGATCACTCCGGTCG
>JBDHSS010000272.1:0-4424 GCA_039808205.1 Paracoccaceae bacterium
GCGACGAGCCGCGCGCCGGCGACCGGGCCCGCCATCGCCGCGAGCTTGACGCCGAGTGCGGCGAGAAGCCCCGCGGGCACAGCACCCGGTGCGGCGAGGTCAGCCGCCGCGACCAGCGCCTCGGGCACCGGCTCAGCGGCGATCCGCGCCATCCACGCCACGGCCTCGGGCGGCAAGAGCGTCGCCGAAGCAGCGCCGAGGTTGAGCGCGATCCCCGTCGCCTCTCCGGCGAGCAGGCCCGCCAGGCGCCGGCCCGACAACGCCGCGAAATGCGCGGGCGCGCCGAGAAAGTCCGCCATGCGCTCGTCGCGATCGAAGGCGAGGACGAAGCGGCCGTCGCTCAGCTCGAAGATCTGCGGCCGGAGCCCGGTCTCGTCGGCTTCGGCGTCGAGTGGCACCACGAGCTCGGCGTCGAGCACGCGCTCGTGGAAGCCAAGGCGCAGCGTGGCGTCGTCGGGATCGGCGGCCATGGCGGCGAAGGCGTGGTCGAGCGACGTCTGCATTCAGGCGATCCCGGCAAGGAGGGCGGCGACGCGCGCGCGAAGCTCCGGCACCAGCTCGGCCTCGAACCACGGGTTGCGCTTCAGCCACGCGGTGTTGCGCCACGACGGGTGCGGCAGCGGCAAGAGGCCCGGCGGCGCGGCGCGCCAGTCGCCGACCGCCGCGGCGACCGGCCGGGTGCGGCCGAGGTGCCAGCGCTGGGCGTGGCTGCCGATCAGCAGCGTGAGCCGCACCGCGGGCATCGCCGCAAGCGCCCGCGCCCGCCACAGGCTCGCGCAGAGCGGCGGCGGTGGCAGGTCGGCGCCGCCGGCATCGTAGCCGGGGAAGCAGAACGCCATCGGCAGCACCGCGAACCGGCGGCGGTCGTAGAAGGCCTCGCGATCGACGCCGAGCCACTCGCGCAGGCGGTCGCCGGAGCGGTCATCGAACGGACGGCCGCGCGCGTGCACCTGCGCACCCGGCGCCTGCCCGCAGAGCAGGATCGGCGCGGTGGCCGAGAGCCACGGCACCGGGCGCGGCCGGTGCCCGGTGCGGGTGGCGGCAAAGCGCCCGGCGCAGGCGGTGCAGGCGCCGATCTCGTCGGTGAGGCGGGCGAGCGGATCGTCGAGGAGCGCGGCGTGCATGAGCCGGACCTAGCGTTCCGGGCCCGCGGCGGCAACCTCCGCCTTCGCCCGCGCCTCGGCTTGCGCCTGCGCCTCCGCCTCTGCCGACGCGCGCAGCGCCGCCTCGATCGCCGCCGCCTGCTCGCGCTCGCGCGCGAGGAAGGCCGCGTTCTCCTCCGCCGCCAGATCCGGCCGCCAGAGTGCGGCGAGCTCGGCGATCATCCGGGTGTCCTTGGCGGCGAAGTCGCGCAGCAGCGCCTCGACCTCGCGCGGCTCGTGGCCGAGCGCGGCTAGCGCGTGGCCGCCGGCCCGCACGGCGCTGTCGAAGACCTCGCGCACGCACCGGCTCGCGCCCGCGGCGGTCATCTGATAGACCGCGTGCCGGTCGCGGGCGCGGGCGATGATCCGCACGTGCGGGTAGCGCCGGCCGACGTAGCGCACCACCCGCAGCGCCCGCTCGGGGTCGTCGATCGCCAGCACCAGCGCGCGCGCCTCGGCGATGCCGGCCGCCTCGAGCATGCCCGCGCGGTCGACGTCGCCCAGATAGGCGCGAATGCCGAGCGCGCGCATCCGCTCCACCGTGGCGGGCTGGCTGTCGAGCAGGACGGCCGAGTGCCCGAGCGCGCTCAGGATCCGGTTCACCGTCTGGCCGAAGCGGCCCATGCCGGCGACGATGACCGTGCCGCCGGCCTCGGGCGGCTCCGCCGCGCGGCGGCCGCGCTCGCCGAGCCGGCCGGCGAGGCGCTTGCGCGCGAGAAAGAGGCCGGGCGTCAGCACCATCGACGCGGCAATGACGAGGAGGAGCGCATCGGCCGTTCCGGAGGCGATGACGCCGGTCGCGGCGGCGAAGCCGAGCAGCACGAAGCCGAACTCGCCGCCCTGCGCCAGCGCCAGCGTGAACAGTACCCGCGCCTGCGGCGGCAGGCGGAACACGCGCGCGAGCAGCCACAGCACCGCCATCTTGAGCGTGAACAGCGTCAGCGTGGCAGCGAGCAGCCGGCCCGGCTGCGCCAGTACCCGGTCGAGGTCGATGCCGGCGCCGACGGTGATGAAGAAAAGCCCCATGAGCAGGCCCTTGAACGGCCCGAGGTCGGCCTCGAGCTCGTGGCGATAGGCCGAGCCGCCGAGCACCACGCCGGCAAGAAACGAGCCGAGCGCCGGCGACAGGCCGAGGAGCTGCATCATCAGCGACACCGCGACGACGAGCAGCAGCGCCGCCGCCACGTGCACCTCGGGCAGCCGGCCGAGGCTCAGGAAGCGGTAGATCGGCCGCGCCAGATAGCGCCCGCCGACGACGACGAGCGCCACCGCCGCCACCACCAGCCCGAGCTGGCTCCACGGCGAGAGCTCGGCCATCGCCTCGATCCCGTGCGCTCCCGCCGGCGGCGCCGCGTGCGGCGCGGCGCCGAGCGCGAGGAGCGGCAAGAGCGCCAGCATCGGCACCGCGGCCACGTCCTGGAACAGCAGGACCGCGACGGTGGCGCGGCCGCCCTCGGTCTGCAGCAGCCGCTCCTCCGACAGCGTCTGCATGACGATCGCCGTCGAGGAGAGCGCGAGCACCATCCCCGCCGCCACCGCCTCGTTCCACGGCATCCCCCAGAGCCGAGCGCCCGCGGCGAGGAGCGGCACCGTCAAGAGGAGCTGCATGCCGCCGAGCCCGAGCAGCCGGTGGCGCAGATCCCAGAGCGTGCGCGGATGCATCTCGAGCCCGATCAGGAACAACATGAGCACGACGCCGTACTCGGCATAGTCCTGCACCGCCGCCGTCTCGCCGCCGACGAGCCCGAGGAGCGGCCCGATGACGAGCCCGGCCATCAGGTAGCCGAGAATCGACCCGAAGCCGAGGCGCTGGCTGATCGGCACCGCCACCACGCCGGCGGTCAGATAGATCGCGAGTTGCGACAGGACGGAATCCAAGGCGGGACGGCTCCAGATCGGCGCGGCGCCCCCATCCTAAGGGGACGGCCGGCGGAGGCAACGCAGCATCTAGCGTTCCGCGACGAACACAGCGCGAACGTGTCTTCCCTTTCCCGCCGCGGCGGACTAGCTTGCCCGAGCGATGACGCAGTGGACGAGCGACGAGGCGGACGCCTTCGAGGCGGCAGAGCGGCCGGAGCCGGCGCTCAGGCTGTCCGAGCGCGCGCTGGCGGGAATGCCGCGCAGCGCGCCGACGCCGTGGCTCGACGCGCTGAACCCCGCACAGCGCGCCGCGGTCGAGGCGCTCGACGGCCCGGTCCTGATGCTGGCCGGCGCCGGCACCGGCAAGACCCGAGCGCTCACCGCGCGCATCGCCCACCTCCTCGCCACGCGGCGGGCGCGGCCGAACGAGATCCTCGCCGTGACCTTCACCAACAAGGCGGCGCGCGAGATGAAGAGCCGCGTCGGCGACCTGGTCGGCGGCGTGGTCGAGGGGATGCCGTGGCTCGGGACCTTCCACTCGCTCAGCGTGCGGATCCTGCGCCGGCACGCCGAGCTCGTCGAGCTCAAGTCGAACTTCACCATCCTCGACACCGATGACCAGCTGCGGCTGCTGCGCCAGCTGGTGCAGGCCGCGCACATCGACGAGAAGCGCTGGCCGCCGCGGCTGCTCGCCGGCCTCATCGACGGCTGGAAGAACCGCGCGCTGCCGCCCGATCGGGTGCCGTCGTCGGAGGCCGGCAGCTTCAACCACCGCGGCTCCGAGCTCTATGCCCAGTATCAGGAGCGGCTGCTCACGCTCAACGCCTGCGATTTCGGCGACCTCCTGCTGCATGTGGTGACGCTCCTGCAGCACCACGACGACGTGCTGCAGCAGTACCGCCGCTGGTTCCGCTACATCCTCGTCGACGAGTACCAGGACACCAACGTCGCGCAGTACCTGTGGCTGCGCCTCCTCGCCGGCGGGCACCACAACATCTGCGTCGTCGGCGACGACGACCAGTCGATCTACGGCTGGCGTGGCGCCGAGGTCGGCAACATCCTCCGGTTCGAGAAGGACTTTCCCGGCGCGACGGTGATCCGGCTCGAGCAGAACTACCGCTCGACGCCGCACATCCTCGCTGCCGCGAGCGGCGTGATCGCCGCGAACGAGAGCCGCCTCGGCAAGACGCTCTGGACCGACCTGCCGGCGGGCGAGAAGGTGCGGCTCATCGGCCACTGGGACGGCGAGGAGGAGGCGCGCTGGATCGGCGAGGAGATCGAGGCGCTCGGCCGCGGCGCCCGCGGCCTCGCGCCCGTCGCCGCGGACAGGATCGCGATCCTCGTGCGCGCCAGCCACCAGATGCGCGCCTTCGAGGACCGCTTCCTGACCATCGGCCTGCCCTACCGGGTGATCGGCGGCCC
>JBDHSS010000273.1:0-4399 GCA_039808205.1 Paracoccaceae bacterium
CAGGCCTGCCTGCCCCGCCAGTTCGACGCCTGGGTCTGGTTCGACACGACCGAGGCGGTGACGCCCCTCGGCGACGCAAGGCCCGGGGAAGGGGTGCCGGACACCTGGCCGTTCGGGGTCTAGCAGCGAGCCTCAGGAGACCGGCGCGACCGGCACCCCCCGACCGAAGCGGGGCCTCGGACCCCGCGAGTCCCAACCCGACAGGCGAACGCATGCGTTCGCCGGGCCGGTGTCCGGAGCGCAGGATGCGCGGAAGGCAAGGGGTGGTCGTGTGTCGCCGTCAGCGCCAATCCGTCCGCGTCCGACCCGGCGGATGTGCTTGTCGCATCCGCCCTCGGGGGGTCGGATGCGGACGGATTTGTCTCCGCCACATCCGTCGGCAGCGGCATCGTCGTGCCGGCAGGCGGAGGCGGGGAGTTGCCGGCCTACGGCCGCGGCTGCGGCGGCGGCTCGCCGGCGACGTCGGCGAGGGACAGCGCCTCGACGATGCCGCGGGCGACCGCGAGGTGGTCGAGGACCGCGGGGAGCGTCGCGGCGGCGAAGCGCTGCAGCCCGGCGTTCTGCCCGGAGTCGATCTCCCACGCCAGGAGCTGCGCGGTCTTCTGGTGGTCGACGAGCTGCGCGCGCATGTAGGCGAGATCGAAGGCCGCTGCGTCCATGCCCTTCAGCGTGTCGCGGAGCGTCGCGTGCTCGGCGTCGGGCGCGTCGGGGACCGCGAGGCCCGCGTCCTTGGCGGCGGCGGCGAGTTTGTCGTTGGCCGCGCCGTGCTCCCTGGCCATGCGCTCGGCGAAGGCCTTGACCGCGGCGCTCGCCGCCTTGTCGCGGGCGAGGGCGGCGAGCTCGACCTCGGCCAGCCCGCCGGCGCCGACGAGCGTCACGAACAGGACGTCGTCGGGGTTGGTCTGGTCGGTGGCGGGCATCCCCTTGGCGTCGCTCCTGGTGTCGGGCGCCATGAACCCGGGGTTGCCCATCTGCGCGGCGGCGGGCAGCGGCACGAGCGCGAGCCAGGCGGCGCCGGCGAGGCCGAGACGCCGGGCGGGGTGCGGCTCAGAGCGCGAGCATGTAGGCGACGAGCGCATCCTTCTCCTCCTGGTCGAGGTGGGTGCCGAGGACGAGGTTGAAGAACTCGACCGTGTCGGCGAGGGTCATCAGCCGCCCGTCGTGCAGGTAGGGGGGCGTGTCCTTGATGCCGCGCAGCGTGAAGGTCTTGATCGGCCCGTCCGGGATCGCGACGAAGTCGTTCACGGTCTGCCCGACCTTGTAGAAGCGCTCGAGCTTCAGGTCGTGCATCTGCTGGTCCATGAACGAGGTCTCGGGCACGTGGCAGGTGGCGCAGCGCCCCTTGCCGAGGAAGACCGCCTCGCCCTTCAGCTCCGCCTCGCTGGCGAGCGCGGGGTCGAGCCGTCCGAACGGGTCGAGCTTCGGCGCCGGCGGGAAGTCGATGATGTTCTGCATCTGCGCCATCATCGCCACCTGGTTGGTGCGGTCGGGCAGGTGCGGCCCCTTGCGGGCGGCGCTGACCTGGTCGCCGTTGAAGTAGGCGGTGTGCTGCTCGAACTCGCTGAAGTCCTCGACCGAGCGCAGCGAGCGCTTGGAGCCGTGGATCTGCTGGTTGAACATGCCGCGCAGGCTGACGGTGTCGAGGCGGAAGCGCTCGGCCTGCGGCCGCACGTCCGGCGTCAGGTGGAAGGCGGCGTTGGTCGAGAAGTTCGAGTGGCAGTCGAGGCAGGCGACGCCGGTGCTCGGCAGCGCCACCTTGCGGTCCTCGGTCTGGTTGAACTCCTCCTGCGGGAACGGCGTCAGGAGGAGCCGCAGCCCCTCCATCTGCACCGGCGTGATCAGGCCGTTCATGATCTCGTAGAAGTTGCCGATCGACAGCAGCTGTCCGCGCGAGACGTCGCCGAGCTCGGGATGCGTCGTCAGGAAGATCGGCGGCGGGAACTCGGGCGTCAGAGTGTCCGGCAGGTCGTGGTCGACGTCGAAGCGGCGCAGGTCGCGGCCTTCGAGCCTGGCGATCGCCTCGATCTGCACGTTCGGGAACACTTGGCCGCCGGCGGTCTGCTTGACGTGCGGCAGCGGCATGAAGCCCGCGGGCAAGAGGTCGCGGTCGCGGATATCGGTCGGGGCCAGCGCGGCGAGCCCGTCCCAGGTCTGGCCCTCCGGCAGCCTGACCCGCACGCCGGCCTGCACCGCCTTGCGGCCGCCCGACATCGCCACCCCCGGCATCGGCCGGTCGGCGAGGTCGTAGCGCGCCTCGAGCATGGCGCGCTGGCGCGCCATCACCGCGGGCTTCTGCGCCTCGTCCATGGCGCGCGCCTTGGAGAGCGGCTGCGTCGGCAGCGGCCGGTAGGTGAGATCGGGCGGCAGCGGGTCGGCGGCCAGGACCAGCGAGGCGAGCGAGGCGGTCCCGAGGGCGAGCAGGCTGGTCCTCAGCGCGGATGTCACGGGAGCGATCCTCCTTCGAGCGGCCGTCGCCGTCTCAAGCGGCCTCGCGCGGATTTGTTCCCCGGCCGCCAGGAAAACGCCGGGGAAAACGCCGGGAGCCTTCGGCCGCGCGCCGGGCGCGGCTTGCGGGCGGGGAAGGCAGGGCGGCGGAGGACGGCCGGGCGCGCCCGCCGGCGGCCCCCGCGGGAACCTCCGGTCGCGGCGGCAGTTTCTCCGCAGGATCAGCACGAATTTTCCGTTTCAGATGCGAGGATGACATGGTCGATCAGACGACGGCTTCCTCCGGACGCAGGACCGACGTCGCGGCGGACATCGCCGAGGCCGGCAGCCGGCTGGAGGCGGAGCGCAAGGCGCTCTCCGGGACGATGGACGAGGCGAAGGGGGCCATCGCCGCCGAGGCCCGCGAGCTCAGGGACCAGGCCGCCGGCCGGCTCGGCGCCGAGGCCGAGAGCGTGAAGGCGGAAGCCGCCGCCGGGCTCGGCGCCTTCGCCGACGCGCTGAAGGCCGCGAGCGGCGAGCTCTCGGGCAAGAAGCTCGGTTTCGCCGGTGACATGGTCGAGCAGGCGGCCGACGGCCTCGCGAGCTTCGCCCGCGCGCTCGAGGGCCGCTCGCCCGGCGAGATGCTCGAGGGCATCCGCGCGTTCGGCCGGCAGAACCCGGTGGGCTTCATCGCGGGCTCGGTGCTCGCGGGCTTCGCCCTCGGCCGCCTCGCCGCGGTGCTGCCGGCCGGCGCGAGCGCGGGCGACGGCGGCATGGGCGGGAGGTCCATGAGCGGCGCGTCCATGAGCGGCGCGTCCACGGCGGGCGGCGCTTCCGGGACCGGCTCCTCGATGGGTAGCGCCGCGACGGGCGCCATGGGCGGCGTGTCCGGAACCGGCTCCTCGATGCCCGGCTCCTCGACGATGGGCTCGTCCATGGGCGGCGCCTCGATGGCAGGCGGCTCCGCCAGCCCGTCCGCGAGCCGCCCGTCCGGCGCGTCCCCGTCCGGCGCGTCCCCGTCCGGCGACGGGGTGCCGCCGCGAGGCGGCGGCCTCGGCTCCGGATCCAACCCGGCGGGAGGGACCGAGCGATGACCCCGGATCGCGACGACCGCAGCCTGGCGACGCTGATCTCCGATCTCGTGCAGCAGCTCTCCACCCTGGTGCAGACCGAGGGCAAGCTCCTGCGCAGCGAGGTGCGGGAGAGCGGCCGCAAGATCACCGCCGGCGCGATCGAGGTCGGCGCCGGCGCCGGCCTCCTGATCGCCGCCCTCGTCATCCTGCTGCAGGCGCTGGTGCAGGCGCTGGCGCAGGCGGGGCTCGGCGAGGCCTGGGCGGCGCTCATCGTCGGCGTCGTCGTCGCGGTGATCGGCTACATCGTCGTCCAGCGCGGCACGAAGAACCTCGCGCCGGACGAGCTCTCGCTGCCGCGCAGCACCGAGCAGCTGCGCAAGGACGCCACCCTCGTGAAGGAGCAGACCCAATGAGCGACGCCGCCGAGCTCGAGGCCGAGGCCGAGGCCGCCCGCGCCCGCCTTTCCGACACCGCCGAGCAGATCCGCGCCCGGATGTCGCCCGGCCAGCTGATGGACGAGGTCCTGAACCAGTTCCGCGGCGGCGACGGCACCGCGATGCTGGCGAACCTGCGCGGCCAGGTCCGCGACAACCCGATGGCGCTGGCGCTGGTCGGCAGCGGCCTCGCCTGGCTGATGCTGGGCTCGGGCGCCGACGGGCGCGCGGCGCCGTCGCGGGCGCGGGCCTACGCGGGCCCCGACACCGGAAACTTCGCGCGCTACCGGCTGGGGGAGGGCTCCCGCCCCGGCACGGTCGGAGGCGAGGCCGAGAGCGGCGCGATGGCCGGCTCGGTCGCCGGGATGGCGCACGGCGCGTCCGACGCGCTCGCCTCCGCCCGGAGCACCGTCGGCGAGGGGCTGCACGCGGCCGGCGACCGGGCGCAGCGGATGACGCACGACCTCG
>JBDHSS010000274.1:0-4399 GCA_039808205.1 Paracoccaceae bacterium
GCCCGCGGGCCTCGTCACCGTCGACCAGGCGGTCGAGGCGATGCAGGCGGCCTGCAGCCAGAAGAGCTGACCCGCCCGGGCGCCGCGCGGCCACCCGCCCGGCGCCCGGCAACCACGCCAGAAGAAGGCGCCCCTTGCCCGGGACCTCCGCCCCGATTGGGTCGCCCTCACACGGACGGCGACGCGGGGGGAACGCCGTCCCCCGTAGCCTACCCGCGGTCAGGCAGCGGCGCCCGCCGGCCGGGCGATGTCGATTGCCTGATCAATCACCGCGCGGTCGCCGATGTGGTTCGCGAGGATGAGGACGAGCTTCGCCCAGACCTTCAGGCTCTCGGCCTCGCTCAAGCCCTCGTGCATGGCGACGAGCCGCTCGTAGACGTCGTCGACGCCGGCGAGGTTCGGGGTGACGATCAGTTCAGCCATGGCTTGCCTCCCTTGGCGCGCCCCAGCGCCGCCGCGACCTTGGCGGGATCCGCCGCCTTCCAGCGCGCCGCCACGTAGTGATCCGGGCGGACGAGAGCCGCCGCGCCGTCGTCGAGCCCGAGCCGGTCGGCGGCGAGGCCCTCTACCTCGACGAGCCGCACCCCCTCGGGCACCTCTCCCCGCCAGTCGCGGGCGAGGAGCACGACGTCGTCGCCGATCGCCTCGAGAAGCCAGCCCGCCCCATGCGGCGCGTCGAGGACCGGCGACCCTGGCGCCACCCCGTTCGCCCAGTCGTCGGCATCCGGCGTCGAGAGCCGGCTCCCCGGATAGCTGACCGGCGTCGAGAGCCGCCCCGAGTTCACGAACGGCCGGGCGAAGGCGTGATGGCTCGCAAGCTCGAGCACCGCGTCGCGCAGCGCCCGGCTCGCGGTCGACTTCGGCGTCAGGAAGTCGGTCGAGCGCGTCGAGTTGAGGATGTTCTCGTCGGCAGTGACGATCGCCTCGTCGTTGTAGCTCTCGATCAGCTCCTCGCCCGCCTCGCCCCGCAACACCAGATCGAGCTTCCAGCCGAGGTTGTCGACGTCGGCGAAACCGCCGTTGCAGCCGCGGGCCCCGAACGGCGAGACGAGATGCGCCGAGTCGCCCGCAAAGATCGTCCGCCCATGGACGAAGCGGCCCATCCGCCGGCACTGGAAGGTGTAGACCGAGTACCACTCGCGCTCGAACGCGACCTCCTCGCCGAGCATCGCAGTCACGAACGGCTCGACGTTCTCCGGCCGGATCGCCGCCGCCCGGTCCACGTCCCAGCCGAGCTGGAAGTCGAGCCGCCAGACGTCGTCGGGCTGCTTGTGCATCAGGGCCGAGCGGCCGGGATTGAACGGCGGGTCGAACCAGAACCAGCGTTCCGACGGCATCTCGTGCCTCATGCGGATGTCGGCGATCAGGAAGTTGTCCTCGAACACCCGCCCCTCGAAATCGAGCCCGAGCGCCGCGCGCACCGTCGAGCGCGAGCCGTCGCAGGCGAGAAGCCATTCGGCCTGCAGCGTATAGGCGCCGCCCACGTCGGCGGTCACCGCAAGCTCCACCCCGTCGTTCGTCGGGGTCACGGCGTCGACGTGGTGCCCCCAGCGGATTTCGACGTTCGGCAGCGTCCCGACCCCGTCGAGCAGGTACGCCTCCACGTAGTACTGCTGGAGGTTGATGAAGCCCGGCCGCTTCTGGTTCTTCACCGGCAGCATGTCGAACTGATAGACCGGCTCGTCGCCCGCGCCCCAGAACACCTTGCCGACGTTCCAGGTGACGCCCTTCGCCACCACGGCCTCCCCCACGCCCAGGCGGTCGAGGATGTCGAGCGAGCGCTTGGAGAAGCAGATCGCCTTCGAGGCGTGGGCGATGAAGTCGAGGCGGGTCAGCACCACCACCTCGTGGCCGCGCCGGCCGAGATCGAGCGCCATCGCGAGCCCGACCGGCCCCGCCCCGACGACGACGACCCGGGCGCTGTCGCGGGCGGCGCCGGGCGCCGGGGTGGCGCCGATCTCCTTGTAGACCCGAATTCCGGGAACGTTCGCCATCTTGCCCCCTCAGCCCTGCAGCTTCGCCCAGACCTCGCGGTCGCGCTCGGCCGTCCAGATCCGCGGGTGCTCGACGCCGTCGAACTCGTCCCAGAGCCGCTGCACGTCGAAGGGCAGGCAGTGCTCGAAGATCGGCCAGGCGCCGAACTCCGGCGCCAGCGCGTCCCGGGTCGCCTCGAACGCCGCCTTCAGATCTCCCTTCGCCTTGTGGACCCGGCCGACGTTCTCGATCATGCCGTTCAGGAACTTCCGCGTCTGCTCGACGGCGGCGTCGGTCTCGGCGACCCCGCGCGACACCGCGCCGCGCCCGCCGATCAGGTTCTCCGAGCGGTAGGCCTTGACGTTGTCGAGCGTCCCCTTCGACCAGTCGAAGTGATAGGCGTCGCCGGTGTAGAGCGCGGCCTTCGACTCGACGAGATCGCCCGCGAAGAGCGTCCGGCTCTTGTCGTGCCAGACCACGATGTCGCCGCCGGTGTGGCCGCGGCCAAGGAATTTCAGCTCCAGCCGTCCGCGGTCGCCGCCGAGCTCGATCGCCATCTCGGTGCCGAAGGTGATCGTCGGCCAGGTGAGGCCCGGCACCTCCTCGGCGTTCTTCGCAAGCCGCGGCATCCGGCCGAACTCGCTCTTCCAGTCCTCTTCGCCGCGCTCGGCGACCAGATCGCGCGAGGCGTTCGACATGATGATGTCCTCTGCCCCGAAGGCCGAGGCGCCGAGCACGCGCACCGCGTGGTAGTGGGTGAGGATGAGGAAGCGGACCGGCTTGTCGGTCTCCTCGCGCAGGATCTTCAGCCAGTCGCGCGACGCGGCCGGCGTCGCCCGGCTCTCGATCGCGACGAGGAAGTCCTCGCCCTCGACGGCGCCGACGTTCGGGTCGCCCTCGGCGGTGAGCGCATAGACGCCGTCGCCGAGGATCTCGAGCGTGTCGGTCTTCTCGGCGGTGTCGGCGGACGAGGCGAACGGCTTGGTCATGGGGAGCTCCCTTTCGGAGATTCGGGCGTCGATTCGCGCATCTCGGCGCTGATGGAGGAAAACTAGGCCGATGTTCCGGGGTTGTCTGTCGTCAGGCCTATGGACATGATGGCGGCACGCCCGCCGTCCGGCGGCCGTCTCCCGGGAGGATCGCAGCGGTGCGCTCCGGCGGACTGATCGACCCCGACATGGCCGCGGATCTGCTCGAGATCCGCGATCCGTCGCGGTTCTCCGAACGGCTGCTCGAGGTCGCGCATTCCGCCGCGGGGGTGGAGGAGCTCTTCGCCTATCGCGTCGACGAAGGTGCGATGCCGCGGGCCCTCGCCTCCTCGAGCGGGCTCGCCGACGTCGAGGAGCGCACGCGGATGTACGCCCGCCGCTTCCACCGCAGCGACCCCGCCGTGGCGGCGCGGCTCCGGGCGCTGCCCGGCAGCGGCTTCCACGCCCGGGTACCGGCGGCGGCGATCGCGCTCGGCGAATATCGCAAGCTCTGCTTCGAGCGGCCGCGGTTCGTCGAGAAGATCTGCTTCGGCTGGCGCAAGCCCGACCACGCGCTCGTCGTGTCGTTCTACCAGCGCCACGACGGGGCGGAGCCCGACCTCTTCCAGCTCGGCGCGCTCGCGCAGCTCGCGATCACCGGCCTCACCCGCATGGCGGCGAAGCCCGCTGGCGCGCCGCTCGTCGCCGAGGTGGAGCGCCGGCTCGCCGACGCCTACCCGATCCTCGCTCCGCGCGAGCGCGAGGTCTCGGCCCGCACTCTCGCCGGCCGGACCGCCCGCGAGATCGGTGCGGAGCTCGGCCTCGGGACCGGAACAGTGCTCACCTACCGCCAGCGCGCCTATCAGAAGCTCGGCGTCTCGAAGGCGAGCGAACTTCTGGCCTCGGTGATGGACTGAGCGGGCGATCGCCTCTGCGCGGGGCTGACGCGCGACGGGCCTGCCCCCTGGAATTTCCTTGACGATATCATACGCCTAACCAGGTTTTCGCGCGTGAAATCCACCCCTTCCCCACCCCCGCCACATCCGCTAAGCCGGGCCGCATGGGACTGCGCGTCGATGCCCTGAGCTGCGCCCGCGGCGGCCGACTGGTGTTGCGGGACTTGGCCTTCGCCGTCCCCGACGGCCAGGTCGCGATCCTGCGCGGCCCGAACGGCGCCGGGAAATCGACGCTCCTGCGCGCCCTCGCCGGGCTCCTGCCACACGGCGGGACGATCGAGATCGACGGCCGGCCGGCCGACCGCGACACCCGCTCCGAGCTCGTCGCCTACGCCGGCCACCTCGACGCGGTGAAGCCGCAGCTCACCGTCGCCGAGAACGTCGGCTTCTGGGCCCGGCTCCTCGGCGGCGACCCGGGGCCGGCGATCGCCGCCTTCGGCCTCGACCGCATCGCCGACCGGCCGGCGCATCTGCTCTCCGCCGGCCAGCGGCGGCGGCTCG
>JBDHSS010000275.1:0-4385 GCA_039808205.1 Paracoccaceae bacterium
GAGCTCGGCGAGGCGGCCGCGCGCGACGAGGGCGAGGTTGTCGAGCATCGCCTGCATCGCCGGGTCGAGCCGGTCCTTCTCGCGCAGCTGCAACGCGAGGCATTCCTTGAGGTCGCGCGCGCCGACCCCGGTCGGCTCGCAGCGCTGCACGAGCTCGAGCCCGGCGCGGGCGTCGGCGGCGCGCAGGCGGTGCTGCGCGGCGACCTCGGCGAGCGGCACCCGGAGATAGCCGTCGTCCTCGAGCTCGTCGGCGATGAGCTCGGCCGCCTCGATCACCGCCGGCGGCGCGCGCATGGTGCCGATCTGCTGCTGCAGGTGCGCGTGCAGCCCGACCTCGGCGGCGATGCCCTCGAGCCAGCTGCCGTCGTCCTGGCCGCGGGCGGGGGAGCCCGAGCCGCCCCGGCCCGGCCCGATCGCCGGCGCCGCGGCCGGTGCGAGCTCGAGCAGCGGGTTCTTCTCGACCTCGGCCGCCAGATAGCCGGCCAGCGCCACGTTCGACATCTGCAGGAGCTTGATCGCCTGCTGCAGCTGCGGCGTCATCACCAGCGACTGGGTCTGACGGATCTCGATGCGCGGCGCCAGCACCATCACGCCGCACCCTGGCAGGCTTCAGATTCGGAAGCTGTCTCCAAGATAGACCCGCCGCACGTTGTCGTCGCTCACGACCTCCTCGGGGGTGCCGGTCATCAGCACCGCGCCGTCGTGCAGGATATACGCCCGGTCCACGATATCCAACGTCTCGCGGACGTTGTGATCGGTGATGAGGACGCCGATCCCGCGGTCCTTGAGATGCCCGACGAGGCTGCGGATGTCGGCGACCGCCAGCGGATCGACCCCGGCGAACGGCTCGTCGAGCAGCACGTAATTCGGCTGCGCCGCCAGGCAGCGGGCGATCTCGACCCGGCGCCGCTCGCCGCCCGAGAGCGCGATGGCCGGCGCGCGGCGCAGGTGGGTGATCGAGAACTCGCCCATCAGCTCGTCGAGCATCTTGGCGCGCTCCTCGGCGTCGGCGACGGTGAGCTCGAGGATTGAGCGGATGTTGTCGGCCACGGTCATGCCGCGGAAGATCGACGCCTCCTGCGGCAGATAGCCGATGCCGAGCTTGGCGCGGCGATACATCGGCAGCCACGTCACGTCCTGGCCGTCGACGAGGATGCTGCCGCGATCGGGCGGCACGAGGCCGGCGATCGCGTAGAAGCAGGTGGTCTTGCCGGCGCCGTTCGGCCCGAGGAGGGCTGCCACCTCGCCGCGGCTCAGCGACAGCGTGACGTCGCGCAGCACCGGCCGGCCGCGGTAGCTCTTGGCGAGGTTGCGCACCTCGAGGCCGGGCGCGGCCTCCGCGACCCGGAGGCCGGGACGGTCGCTCATGGCCGGGCGGTGCCGGTCGGCTGGGGGCGCGGCGACTGCGTGCCGGTCGACTGCGTGCCAGTCGATTGCGCGCCCGTCGACTGCGGCGCGAAGATCGTCCGCACCCGGCCCTGAAGCTCGCCGGTGCCGGCGTTGAGGTCGATCGTCATCTTCTCGCTCGAGAGCGCGTTGCGCCCCTGGGTCAAGAGCACGTCGCCCTCGAGGTCGACCGTGCCCTTGGCCACCTCGTAGACCGCCCGGTCGGCCTCGGCGGCCTGGGTGCCGTTGGCGAGCGTCACGTTGCCGGTGGCGATCAGCCGACGCACCCGGCCGTTCTGGTCCTCGGTGCCCGGCTCATAGAAGACGTCGACCCGGTCGGCCGCGAGACGCAGCTCGCCCTGACCGACCTTGACCGAGCCGGTGAAGACCGCCGAGCCCGCCCCCTGGTCGAGGTCGAGCCGGTCGGAGGTGATCTCGACCTGCGCGGTCGGGTCGTACTTCTCGGTCCCGAACGGAACGCTGGTCTGCGCCGCCGCCATCGCGGGCAGGCTCGCCAGCCAAACCGTGGTCAGCCAGGTGGGGCCGATCGCGCGCATCATCTTCCTCGCTTCGGGTCGGGGGGATCGTATAGCACGTGCACGCCGTTGCCGAAGGAAAACCGCCTCGCCTCGCCGGTGGCGGCCGCAGGGGTGACGAGCATCGTCCCCGAGGTGATCCGGCCGAGCGGGCCGGTGGTGGTCACGGTGTCGCCGGCGACGAAAGAGCCGCCGCGCAGGTCGATTGTCGCCTTGTCGGTCCTGAGCACGTAGCCGTCGGAGCTGGTGATCTCGACGTTGCCGGCGACGTCGAGCCGCTGCGAGGCGATGTCGAGATCGCCCGTCGCCGCCGCCACCGACACGCTCGGGCCCTCGCGCAGGTCGAGCGTGCCGGCGAGCGTGGTGATCGCCGCCCGCTTCGGCGGTGCCGCGTCGGGCACGACGAGCGCCGCGGTGAAGCGGAAGCGGTCGTCGGCGCGCGTCGTGCCGGTGAAGACCGGGTTGGTCAGGCGAAGGCCGCTGCCGAGCGCCTCGATGTCGCCTTCGGAGAAGGCGAGCGAGCCGCCGAGCCGATCGTCGGTCTGCACCAGGAACACCGAGGCGAGCAGCCCGAGCGCCACGAGCGGCAGCCCGAGCTTCAGGATGGCGACGACCCGCGAATGCACCTCGGGCCGCGGCGCCACGTCACACCACGCCGGCGCGCAGGCAGTCGTGCACGTGCAGGATCCCCGCCGGCCGGCCCGGCGCGTCCGGGGCTTCGGCGAAGAGCGTGGTGATCTTGCGCGCGTTCATCACCCCGAGCGCCTCGGAGGCGAGCGCGGTGGTGGCGATGGTGCGCGGATGCGGCGTCATCACCTCGGCGACCCGGCGGTCGAGCAGCCCCGCCATGTGGCGCCGGAGGTCGCCGTCGGTGACGATCCCGACCAAGCGCCCGTCCGGGTCGGTCACGCCGACGACTCCGAAGCCCTTGCGGCTCATCTCGATGAGCGCATCCGACATCGGCGCGTCGGGCACGGTCAGCGGCAGCTCCGCGCCCGCGTGCATCAGCGAGGCGACCGTGGTCAGCCGCGCGCCGAGCCTGCCGCCCGGATGCAGGCCGCGGAAGTCCTCCGGGGTGAACGCGCGGTGCTCCATCAGCGCCACCGCCAGCGCGTCGCCGAGTGCCAGCGTCATCGTGGTCGAGGTGGTCGGCGCGAGCCCGACCGGACAGGCCTCGGGTGCCGCCGGCAGCACGAGCGCGGTGTCGGACTGGCGGATCAGCGTCGAGTCCGCCCGCCCCGCGACGCCGATCAGCGGGATCGCGAAGCGCCGGGCGTAGGCGATGAGGTCGGCGAGCTCCGGCGTCTCGCCGGAGTTCGACAGGAGCAGGATCACGTCGTCGGGGGTGATCATCCCGAGGTCGCCGTGGCTCGCCTCGGCGGGATGCACGAACATCGCCGGCGTGCCGGTCGACGCGAGCGTCGCCGCGATCTTGCGGCCGACGTGGCCGGACTTGCCCATGCCCGAGACGATGACCCGACCCCGCGCCTCGAGGATGCGCCGGATCGCCGCGACGAAGCCCGGGCCGAGGCTCTCGGCGAGCGCGCCGAGTGCTGCGGCCTCGGTGCGGATCACCCGCCGGCCGGCGGCGAGCAGCGCCTCGTGGTCGAGCGGACGCGGCGCGGCGATCATCGCTCAGCTGTGCGCGAAGATGTCGACGTCGTTCCAGCCGGCGAGGTCGAGCCTTGCCCGGACCGGCAGGAAGTCGAAGCAGGCCTGCGCCAGCTCGGCGCGGCCCTCGCGCGCGAGGCGCGTGTCGAGCGCCGCCTTCAGCCGGTGCAGGTAGAGCACGTCGGAGGCGGCATAGTCGATCTGCGCGACCGAGAGCACGCCCGCACCCCAGTCGCTCGACTGCTGCTGCTTCGAGATGTCGACCTCGACCAGCTCGCGCAGCAGGTCCTTGAGGCCGTGGCGGTCGGTGTAGGTGCGCACCAGCCGCGAGGCGATCTTGGTGCAGTAGACGGGCGCGGTCAGCACGCCGAAGCGGTTGAGCAGCACCGCGATGTCGAAGCGGCCGAAGTGGAAGAGCTTGAGCACCGCAGGATCGGCGAGAAGCGTGGAGAGCCGCGGCGCCTCGACCTGGCCGGGCAGGATCTGCACGAGGTGCGCGTCGCCGTCGCCGGCGGAGAGCTGCACGAGGCAGAGCCGGTCGCGAGCGGGCGCGAGGCCCATGGTCTCGGTGTCGATCGCGACCACCGCGCCGAGGTCGAGCCCCTCGGGCAGGTCGCCCCTGTGCAGGTGGTTCGCCATGCGCGCGTTCCCCGGGTGCCGCCGTGATCGGGCGCCGCTCGGGGGGAGGCGCGGACGGCCGCGGGGCGCGGATGATCTGGTGCCCGGGAAAGGACTCGAACCTTCACGACCGTTAGGTCACTGGTACCTGAAACCAGCGCGTCTACCAATTCCGCCACCCGGGCAGGTGCCGATGCGCGGCTCATATACGGGCGGCGCGGGGGGTGTCAACGG
>JBDHSS010000276.1:0-4372 GCA_039808205.1 Paracoccaceae bacterium
GTCCGAAGCGCCGCGAGCCCGGCGCCGGCGTCGAGCGCCGCCGCGAGGCGGGCGGCCAGCGCGTCGACGTCGTGCGGCGGCACCAGGAGCCCGGTCACGCCGTCCTCGACGAACTCGCGCACCGGCGCGGTGTCGCTCGCGACGATGAGGCAGCCGGTCGCCATCGCGTCGATCAGCGACCAGGAGAGCACGAAAGGCACGGTCAGGTAGACGTGCACATCCGAGGCGCGCAGCACCGCCACCATGTCCGGCCGCGAGAGGAGCCCGGTGAAGTGCAGCCGCGCGAGGTCGAGGTCGAGCTCGGCCAGCATGCGCGCCTTCCAGCTCTCGCCCTCGGGCAGGGATGCCCCGTAGGCGACGCGGTCCTCGCCGCCGACGAGCGCGTGCAGCCGCGGCCGGGCCGCCTGCAGCCGGGCGATGGCGCGCATCGTCTCGGGAAAGCCGCGGTGCGGCTCCATGCCGCGGGTGATCGAGGTCACGACCTCGGCGTCCGGCGGCACCCCCCAGCGGGCGAGGATCGCCCGGTCGCGCGGCCCCGACGGCGGCCCGCCCGGGGAATGCAGGTCGGTGTCGACGCCGTCGTGCATCACCGTGAGGCCCGCGCGCATCCAGGGCGGGAACTGCGCCGCCTGGAAGCGCGTCGGGCAGAGCGCGCGGTCGGCGGTGGAGAAGTCGGCCCAGAGTGCGGCGTTGCGGATGCGGGCGCGGGCGCGGCCCTCGAGCGGGTCGGCCTCCGGGGCGCCCGGCGCCGGAGCGTCCTCCGGGGTGCGGTCGGGATGGGGCCAGTTGTAGTACCACTCGAAGTAGGGCACCGCCGAGGCCTCGGGCCAGACGTCCTTGAGGAAGGTCCCCGCCCCCCAGCCGGCATGCGCCATCACCACGTCGGGCACGAAGCCCGCGTCGCGCAGGGCCACCGCGGCGCGGGCGAAGCCCTGGGCGGTGATCACGCTCGCCTCGAAGCCCTTCACGTAGCGGTGCGTCGCCTCGGACGGCTTGCGGTGGTCGCTCGCGCGCACCACCCGGATCGCCGGATGCGCCGCGCCCTCGCGCTGGGTCAGGAACACCACCTCGCGCCCCTGCCCGGCCAGCCATTCGCCGAAGGCGCCGAACTGGGCGGGAAAGTTCTTGTGGGCGAAGACGATGCGCTCGAGCACCGGCCTCGCCGGGGCGCCGGCGCGGGTTCGGGTCATGCGGCCCATGAAACCCGCCGCCGTGGCGCGCGTCAAATCCCGCGTCCGCGCCGGGCACCGCCTCCGGCGGGAGTATTCGCGCCAGGAAGAAGAACGGCCCGCGTCGCCTGCGCGCGCGGACCGGGCGATCGACCTGGGTCAGGAGGAAGCCGGAGGCCCGTGGTGGGCGGGCCTCCGGGCGAGGCGCGGCGCTTCAGAGGATGAAGTCCGCGGCCTTGTAGGCGCCGGCGAGGACGCCGCCGTCGGCGATGTTGATCTGGAACTCGGCCGCGGCGTCGTTGTCGAGGTTGGCGAGCACCACCGTGGTCGCGCCCGCGTTCACGCACCAGATGTGGCCCTTGCCGGTGCCGCCGAAGATGAAGGTCTGGTTGCCGGCGAGCGTGAAGTTGGCGTCGATCGCCGAGACGTCGATGCGGTCGCCTGCCGCCGCGCCGGCGCCGTCGAAGGCCGCGCCGCCGGCCCCCGCCTGCAGCACGTCGCTGCCGGCGCCGACCGGCGACTCCACGATCCCCGCGAAGATGAAGCGGTCGCCCGAGGCGCCGCCGATCAGCACGTCGCGCCCGAGGCCGCCGCTCACCGTGTCGACGCCGGCGCCGCCGACCACCGTGTCGTTGCCGGGGCCGCCGCGCACCAGGTCGTTGCCCGGCCCGCCATAGACGAGGTCGTTGCCGCCGCCGCCGTCGACGGTGTCGTTGCCGAACCAGCCGTCCACCGTGTCGTTGCCGCCGAAGCCGAGGAGCGTGTTGTTGCCGGCGCTGCCGCGGATCGTCTCGGTGCTGTCCGAGCCCCAGACATTCTCGAGGTTGGCGAGGGACATGCTGCCGCCGATGTCGGAATAGCCGGCGACGAGATCGATGGCGATCGCCGCCCCCGAGAAGCCGCCGCCGATGGCGCGGAAGTCGAAGGTGTCGATGCCGGCGCCGCCGTCGACCGAGTTCGGATAGCCGAAGCCCACGTGGTAGACGAAGCGGTCGTTGCCGGCGTCGCCCTGCTCGGTGTCGGTGCCGCCCTGCCCCTCGATGACGTCGTCGCCGTCGCCGCCCGAGAGCGTGTCGTTGCCGTCGCCGCCGAGGACGGTGTCGTTGCCGCCGCCGCCCTGCAGGATGTCGTCGCCGGCGTTGCCCGAGAGGCTGTTCGCCACCACGGAGCCGATGATCTGGTCGCCGCGCGCCGAGCCGAGCACGTTCTCGACCGAGACGACGCTGAACGGCCCGAAGGCGGTCGGGATGAAGTCGTAGAGGCCGGTCGCGAGGTTGACCGCGAAGCCGAGCGAGGTGTTGGTGTAGCCCGAGAGGTCGAGGGTGTCGATGCCGGCGCCGCCGTCGACGTGGTCGGCGATGTCGACGCCCTTGATGACGAAGGTGTCGTTGCCGTTCCCGCCATAGGAGAAGTCGGCGAAGAGCCCGCCGTCGAGCCGGTCGTTGCCGTCGCCGCCGACGAGCGTGTCGACGCCGCTCTGGCCGAGGAGCGTGTCGTCGCCGGCGTTGCCGGTCAGCGCGTTGTTGGCCTGGTTGCCGTTCAGGACGTCGTGCCCCGAGCCGCCGATCGCGTTCTCGATCAGCGAGCGGGTGTCGCCGTTGTACATCAGCGCGTTGAACACGTTGCCGCGGGCATAGCCGCCGTTCGGGCCGCCGCCGAGATAGGCGCGCTGTGCGGAGGAGAACGTCGAGTAGCCGCCCGGATTGAGGTCGATGCTGAGGTTGGTCGCGTAGTTCGACAGATCGTAGGTGTCGGTGCCGTTGCCGTCCCAGAGCGTCTGGAAGATGCGGTTGGCGCCGGGGTCGATGGCGAGCGCGCCGTTGATGAAGGTCTGCCCGGTGAGCGGGTCCCAGGTATAGGTGGTGTCGCCGCCGTTGGCGGTGAAGTCGGCGCCATAGAGCTGCTGCAGCGCCCGGATGTCGTACATCATGAAGGTCTGGGCGTAGCCCCAGGTCTCGTTGTAGACGAACTGGGCGTCGGATCCGACGTAGCTCTTGTACGTCATCACCGAGAATTCCATCGAGTCGGTGTCGAACGGCAGCACCGGCGCGCCGCCGCCGAAGTTGTTGAACGCCTGGTGGCCGTGCTTCAGCCCGAGCGCGTGGCCGAGCTCGTGGATCTCGGTGTAGTAGTCATAGTTGCCGGTGACCGGGCTGCGGCCGGAGTTGCCGAACCAGACGTCGCCGCCCCAGATGTTGTTCTGCGGGAAGTCGGCGACGCGCGCGGTCGGCACCACGGTCCCCGAGGTGTTGGCGAGGCGGATGGTGCTCGACCCGGTGCCGGAGCCTGCGTAGTCGATCGCGAGGTTGGTGAAGGCCTCGACCGAGAGGTCGGCCGCGCCGGCGAGCTGGGTGTAGACCGCCTGGTTCAGGATGGCATGGGCGGCGGTCAGCTGCGCCGCGCTCAGCTGCGAGAAGCCCGAGAAGTAGTTGGGGTTGGTCGAGTAGCCGGCCTGGTAGTCGCCGGTGCTGTCGGGATCGCTGTAGGTGATGTAGGTGGTGTTCCACTTCGTGCCCCAGAGCACGCCGTCGATGGTGGCGTCGCCGGTCAGGGCGATGGTGACCGCCGGGGTGGAGTTGCCGTTGTCGAAGGGCGAGGCGTGGTTGTCGTCGGCGCGCGGGACGGTGAAGTCGAGCGCCCGGCCCTGCACGCCCCGGGTCGCGGTTTCGGAAGCGGTGTCGCTGGCCGCAACCATGTCGGCCAGGCCCTTCGATTCCGCGGAATCGAACGGAGACTTCGTCATGATGGATCCTTTTCTCGCAAAACGGGAGCCGTCGGGGCGAAATAGCCACGAATAGATCGGCGCAATATCTCTGTTCCGGCGCTTTGATCGCCCCGGTTAGCTTTGGTGGAAGATCGCAAGATGCCGTCGAAATAGACGGACCAGTCGAATCCTAACAAGAATCGCTGCGAGTCGCTACTTGATTTTGCCGGGAGCCGTCCCCAGCTCCGGAGGTGCTCGACCGCGACGGGAACAGCCCATGCACGCGCGAACCCTGGCCCTGGTGGCCGTCGCCCTCGCCGCCGCTCCCGGCGCCCTGCCGGCGGCGCCGCCGGCCGCGGGGGTGGTCCCCCCGGCGGCCGACTTCGGCCCGGAGCTCGCAGCACTCCTCGCCGCGGCGATCGCCGACGGCTCGAACGCCGCGCTCATCGAGTTCATCGCCCGCTATCCCGACGAGGCGGCGACGGACCGGGCGCGCGCG
>JBDHSS010000277.1:0-4357 GCA_039808205.1 Paracoccaceae bacterium
GCGCCGCGCTCGCCGGCCGGAAGCTGCCGAGCATCGCCCCGCCCGTCGTCGTCGAGCCGCGGTGCCCGGCGCCGGCCAGCGTCTGGCGCAACGCGCCGATGACAAGCCCGCGCACGAGGCCGCCGTCGCGGAAGCGCACCTCGGCCTTGGCCGGGTGCACGTTCACGTCGACCGCTTCGGGGTCGAGGTCGAGAAAGAGCGCCGCGGCCGGGTGCCGGTCGCGCGCGAGGAGGTCGGCATAGGCCGCGCGCAGCGCGCCGAGAAGCAGCTTGTCGCGCACCGGCCGGCCGTTGACGTAGAGGTATTGCGCCACCGCCGCGCCGCGGGAGAAGGTCGGCAGCGCCGCGAAGCCGCCGAGCCGCACGCCGTCGCGCTCGGCCTCGATCGGCAGCGCGTTGGCGAGGAAGTCCGGCCCGAGCACGGCGCGGAGCCGCGCGCCGAGGCCGTCGAAGAGATCGCCGGGCTCGGGGTCGAGGCGCAGGATCTCGCGCGGGGCGTCGGCGTCGCCGCGATCGGTCAGGCTGAAGCCGACGCCGGGCGCCGCGAGCGCCAGCCGCCGCACCACCTCGCCGATCGCCTGCGCCTCGGCGCGATCCGAGCGCAGGAACTTGAGCCGCGCCGGCGTGGCGCTGAACAGCGCCTCGAGCTCCACCACCGTGCCCTTCGCCAGCGCCGCCGGGCGCAGCGCCGAGGCGATGCCCCCGCGCACGGTCAGGCTGGCGGCGGTCGCGGCGCCGACGGCGCGCGAGGTGACGGTCAGCCGGCCCACCGCACCTAGCGAGGGCAGCGCCTCGCCGCGGAAGCCGAAGGTCAGGATGTGCGCGAGATCGGTGCCGTCGATCTTCGAGGTCGCGTGCCGCTCCAGTGCCAGCGGCAGCTCGTCGGCGGGGATGCCGTGGCCGTCGTCGGCGACGCGGATCAGGCGCTTGCCGCCATCGGCATAGGCGATCTCGATCCGCCGCGCCCCGGCGTCGAGCGCGTTCTCGACCAGCTCGCGCACCGCCGAGGCCGGACGCTCCACCACTTCGCCCGCCGCGATCCGATTGGCCGCGGCCGCGTCGAGCTGGCGGATGGGGCGGCGCATGTTGGGGGTCTGCGCATTCATGCCCCAAGACTTAGCATGGTCCGTCGCGCCGGGCCACCCAAGAATGGTCAACGCGGGCGCTTCGAGACGCTCACTGCTCCATGACCTTCGGCGGCGGCGGCGGCACGTCGACGCCCATCCGGCGCAGCCGCTCGAGCTCGGCCGGGGCGTCGAGCACCATCGGCTTGTAGACGAGGGCCGCCTGGTCGCGGGTGAACATGCGCTCGAAGAACAGGCCGTGGTGCGTCGCGCGCCATTGGGCGTCCTCGGCGGCCAGCTCGCTGCGGATCCGCGGGTCGATCGGCCCGGCGCGCGCCACCAGCGCCGCGCCGCTCGTCGTCGCCTCGGTCGGCCGCCCGGTCAGCCCGGCGATCGCCTCGACCTTCGGCTGGTAGTCGACCCGGTTCACCGCGCCGGGCGTCGGCGGCGGCAGCGCGGCCATGTCCTTCGGCATCTCGAGCGGCCGCGTCGGCAGCACCATGAACTCGTCGGGCGAGCCGCCGACGCCGGCCGCGCGCAGGCCGCCGGCGATCCCGCGCCCCTGGCAGCCGCCGACCGCCAGCGCCGCCAGGATGAGCGTCGCGCCCGCGATTGCCTGCCGTGCCCGCATGGTCCTCCTCGCGCGTCCGCGCCCGTCTCTAGCGTACTCCACCGGCGCCGTCACCTCCCCTTGCGCGCGGCGTCTCCGGCACCGCCGGTCAGGATCAGGAGCAGCGCGCCGCCGAAGATCGCGGCGTCGGCGAGGTTGAAGGCGAAGGGGTTGGTGATGCCGCAGCAGCTCATGTTGATGAAGTCGGCGACCGCCCCCCAGCGCAGCCGGTCCCAAACGTTGCCGATCGCGCCGCCGATGATCGCGCCGACGCCGACCGCCTGGAGCCAGCCGCCCTTGCGCACCCAGACGAGCAGGCCCGCCACGATCGCGAGCGCCAGCCCGACCAGGAGCCAGCGCCCCGCCGCGCCGAAGTCGAAGAGGCCGAAGTTGATGCCCTGGTTCCACGCCATCGCGAGGACGAGCCACGGCTCGACGACGGGGATGTGCAGCCGGGTCCGCAGATCGAGCACCTCGACCACCCAGATCTTGCTCGCCCGGTCGATCGCGAAGACGAGCGCGGCGACCGCGAGCGCGCGGGCAAGGTTCGCCATCCTCAATGCCGGAAGTGGCGCACGCCGGTGAAGACCATGGCGAGTCCCGCCGCATCGGCCGCGGCGATCACCTCCTCGTCGCGCACCGAGCCGCCGGGCTGGATCACCGCGGTCGCGCCGGCGGCAGCGGCGGCGAGGAGGCCGTCGGCGAACGGGAAGAAGGCGTCGGAGGCGACGCAGGCGCCGATCGTCGGCAGCGTCGCGAGCCCGAGCGCCGCGGCCATGTCCTCGGCCTTGCGCGCGGCGATGCGCGTCGAATCGACCCGGCTCATCTGCCCGGCGCCGATCCCGACCGTGGCGCGGCCGCGCGCATAGACGATGGCGTTCGACTTGACGTGCTTGGCGACGGTCCAGGCGAAGGCGAGATCGGCCAGCTCGACGTCGGTCGGTGCGCGCTTCGTGACGATGCGCAGCTCCGCGAGCGCGAGCCGGCCGGTGTCGCGGCCTTGCACGAGAAAGCCGCCGGCCACCTGCCGCCAGGCGAGCGCCGGCGCATCCGGATCGGGCAGTCCGCCGGCGACCAGCAGGCGCAGGTTCTTCTTCGCCGCGAAGATCGCCGCCGCCTCGTCGCTGACCGCCGGGGCGATCACCACCTCGGTGAAGATCTCGGCGATCGCCGCGGCGGTTGCGGCGTCGAGCGTGGTGTTCAGCGCGACGATGCCGCCGAAGGCCGAAGTGCGGTCGCAGTCGTAGGCGGCGCGGTAGGCCTCGACGAGCGTGGTGCCGGCGGCGACGCCGCAGGGGTTGGCGTGCTTGATGATCGCGCAGGCGGGCCCCGCCTCGGGGGCGAACTCGGCGACGAGCTGGAAGGCCGCGTCGGTGTCGTTGATGTTGTTGTAGGAGAGCGCCTTGCCCTGCAGCTGGCGCGCGGTGGCCACACCCGGCGTCGCCGTGCCGTCGCGGTAGAAGGCCGCCGCCTGGTGCGGGTTCTCGCCGTAGCGCAGCGGCTGGGCGAGCGTGCCGGCAAAGCTCCGCCGCCGCGGCGCCGGCTCGCCGAGCGCGCCGGCCATCCAGCCTGAGACCGCAGCGTCATAGGCGGCGGTGCGGCCGAAGGCGGTCAGCGCCGCGGCGCGGCGGAAGCCGAGGCTCGTCGCGCCGGCGTTGGCGTCGAGCTCGGCGAGGAACGGCGCATAGTCCTCGACGTCGGTCAGCACGGTGACGAAGGCGTGGTTCTTCGCCGCCGAGCGCAGCATCGCCGGGCCGCCGATGTCGATCATCTCGACGCAGTCGTCGAAGGCGCCGCCGGCGGCCACCGTCGCCTCGAACGGGTAGAGGTTGACGACGAGCAGGTCGATCGGCGCGATGCCGTAGGCGTCGAGCGACGCAGCGTGCTCGGGCAGGTCGCGCCGCGCGAGCAGGCCCGCATGCACCATCGGGTGCAGCGTCTTGACCCGGCCGCCGAGCATCTCGGGGAACGCGGTGACGGCGGCGACGTCGCGCACCGGCAAGCCGGCGTCGCGCAGCGCCTGCGCGGTGCCGCCGGTGGAGACGAGCTCGACCCCGCGCGCGTCGAGCGCGGTGGCGAGGTCCACGAGCCCGGCCTTGTCGGACACCGAGAGCAGCGCGCGCCGGATCGGAACGAGGTCGGTGGACATCGGGGCGAAACTCCTGCGGCCGGCGCGTCAGCGCGCGGACGGCTCGGCAATGCGGCTGAAGGACCAAGTGACCTGGCCGAGATAGCCGACCACCTCGGCGCGGACAACCACTTGCGACGTCGGCTGCGGCGCCGCGACGGTGGGGTCGAAGTGCACCGCCTCCTCGAGCGCCGGCACGCCGCCGCCGGCGCGGAACATCCACACCTCCTGCGACGGCAGCGCGATCAGCACCAGCTGGCGCACCTCGTCGAGCTCGGCGCGCACGCCCGGATCGAGGTGGAAGCGCACCGCGAAGTCGATGCGCCCCGACGGTGCGGCGCGCTCGAAGCGGCCGCGGGCGCCGGCGTCGGGCACGCTCAGGATGTCCTCGCCGCGCAGCTCCTGCCCGCGGGCGTCGACGAAGAGCCGCCGCTCGTGCAGGAGCCCGAGCCGGCCGACATAGCCGTCCTGCGTCGCGACGAGCCACTGGCCGGTCGCGTCCTGCGCCTGGCGCACTGCGACAAGCGCCGGCGCCTCGGCCAGCCGCGCGCCGAAG
>JBDHSS010000278.1:0-4354 GCA_039808205.1 Paracoccaceae bacterium
CCCACTCGGTCTCGCCGCCCTTGAGCAGGTAGCGGCCGATCAGGTCGGCCGCCGAGAGGTCGTCATGACAGGCGACCGTGTGGAGCGGCAGGCCGAGGCGTGCCGCCATGTGCTCGACGAAGCGGGTCTTGCCGCAGCCGGTCGGTCCCTTGAGCAGAAGCGGCAGGCCGTGGCGGTGCGCGGCCTCGAAGATCGCGCACTCGTCGGCTACCGGACGGTAGAAGGGGATCGTGTCAAGCGAAGGCCGGGCGTTCATCGTCACTCTCCGGCGACGGCCACCGGGCCGGGGGTGATGACCTCGCGGCGCACGACGACCTGGCTGTAGATGAAGGTCAGCGCGCCGACGACGACCACCGCCCCAGCGCCGAAGCGCATCAGGTAGAACAGCCCGAGCTGGTCCTGCACCTCCATATAGAACATCCCCATCACCCGCTGCAGGTGGGTCTGGACCACGCCGGCGAAGGTCAGCGTGAACGTCATGAACGCCATGCCGCTCGTCATCAGCCAGAACGAGACCATGTTGAGCACCTGGTTATAGGGCTCGCGGCCGCGCAGGACAGGCATCGCGTAGGTGATCATCGCGAGGTTCACCATCACGTAGGCGCCGAAGAAGGCGAGATGCCCGTGCGCGGCGGTCACCTGGGTGCCGTGGGTGTAGTAGTTCACCCCGTGCAGCGTGTGCAGGAAGCCCCAGACGCCGGCGCCGAAGAACGCCATCACCGAGCAGCCGAGCGACCAGAGCAGCGCCGCCTTGTTCGGATGGTTCCTCCGCCCCTTCCAGACCATGACGAAGGCGAAGCTCATCATCGCGAAGAACGGCGCCACCTCGAAGATCGAGAAGATCGAGCCGGTCCACTGCCAATAGGCGGGGGTGCCGATCCAGAGGTAGTGGTGGCCGGTGCCGAGGATGCCCGAGAAGAGCGCGCACGAGACGATGACGTAGAGCCACTTCTCGATCACCTCGCGGTCGACGCCGGTCAGCTTGAGCATCAGGAATCCGAGGATCGCCGCCATGACCAGCTCCCAGGTCGCCTCGACCCAGAGATGGACGACGAACCACCAGTAGAGCTTGTCGAGCCCGAGGTTGTCGGGGTTGATGATCGCGAAGATCCAGAGCAGCGACAGGAGCCACAGGCCGAGGAGCAGGATGTTGGTGATCGCGGTCTTGCGCCCCGCAAGCGCCGTCAGCGTGACGTTCACGAGGAAGATCACCGCGGCGACGAGGATGCCCCACTTGACCCAGAGCGGCTGCTCGAGGAACTCGCGGCCGCCGTGGATGTCGAAGAGATAGCCGATGACCGCGGCCAGCGTGCCGACGACCAGGATGGCCAGCTGGACGTAGGCGAGCATCGGCGAGTAGAGCTCGCGCTCGGTCTCCTCCGGCAGCAGGTAGTAGGTGCCGCCGAAGAAGCCGAGCAGCAGCCACACGATCAGCGCGTTGGTGTGGATCATGCGGATGATGTTGAACGGCAGCGCCTGCGAAAGGGTGTTCGGCGAGACGTAGATCCAGCCGGCGAGCAACCCGCCGAGCACCTGGATCGCGAAAAGCGCCAGCGCCACCGAGAAATAGGCGAGCGCGACCTTCTGGGACTGGTACTTCATGAATTCTTCCCCCTCAGCCTGCGTCGTTCGGCGGCCAGTTCTGCGTGTCGTTGTGGTCCGCCCAGCGCAGGAACTCGGAAAGCCCGCGGATCTCCTGGTCGGTAAGCTGGAAGCGCGGCATCTGCCGGCGGCCCTCGATGCCCGACGGCTGGGCCTCGATCCACGCCTTCATCGTGTCGAAGGCGGCCTGGGGATCGTCGTAGACGCCCCAGCGCGTCGTCACGTTGCCGAGCTCGGGCGCGAAGTAGGCGCCCTCGCCGTGCAGCGTGTGGCAGTTGATGCAGCTGTTACGCTCCCAGACGTGCTTGCCCAGGATGACCTCCTCGGTCAGCGGCAACGCGGCGGTCGATTTGGTGACAATGTAGTGGTGACTTTGCCACGTCAGCAGGGCGAAAACGCCCGCGAAGAACAGCGACCCGCCGTAAAAGACGTTTCGCGCCCGCGCCTTGGTGAGGATCTCGGACATGCGGTGTCGCTCTCTCCCGGTGATTGCGTCCCCTCGTGGCTATCGCCGCTCTGGCGCATGGACGTTGCGCAAGCGCAAAGATAGGCCGGTTCACTGGCGGCAGCATCGCGCGAGCGCAACGAGGGCCGCCGACCATGACAGCCGACCGCACATGACAGCCGACATCGACGATCCGGACCTGACGCTGGCCGAGCTCTTCCGCGCATGGCCGGCGGTCGCGCCGGTGTTCTGGCGGCATCGGGTCGCCTGCGTCGGCTGCCCGATCGCGCCGTTCCACACGGTGATCGACACCGTCACCGAATACCGCCTCGACGAGGCGGCGTTCCGCGCGGAGCTCCGGGCTGCCTGCACGGTCAGCCGGCCTCGCCGCTCAGGACGACCAGTCGGTGCGGGGCGGTGACGGTCACGTGCCGGCGCGTGCTCCTGACAATGCCGTCGCGCTCCCATGCCGACAGCAGGCGGCTGACGGTGTGGAGCGTGGTGCCGGTCATCTCGGCGATGTCGGCGCGGGTCACGGGAAACGCGATCTCGATGCCCTCGTCGGTCCTGCGGCCCGACTGGTTGGCCATCCGGAGCAGCGCCGAGGCGACCCGGCGCTCCACCGCCTGCGTGGCGAGCTCGGTCACCCGCGCCTGGAACTCGCCGAGCCGCTCGCCGATCGTCCGGTAGGTCTCGGTCGAGAAGCCGTCGTAGCGGGACGCGAAGTCCGGCCAGAGCCGTGATGGCCAGCCGAGCGCGAGCGATTCGGACGCCGCCACCGCCGTCGCCGGATAGGTGTCGCGGCCGAGCGCCGTCGCGATGCCGAAAAGCTGGCCGGGCGGGATGTGGAGCGCGATCACCTGCTCGCCGTCCGCGGTGGTCCGGACGACGCGGATAAAGCCGTCGAGCAGCAGGAAGAAGCGCTCGGCCGGCAGTCCCTCGCCGAACACCGCCTCGCCCTCCGGGTAGCGCTGCGGCGTCGCCTGGTCGAGAATCGCCCGGATGTCGGCTCGGGTGAGCCGGGAGAAGGGGGGGAGCCCGGACAGCAGGCTTTCGTCGAGCTTGGGCAACGGGCTACTCGCAATTGCAGGATGCCCGCGCTCTCTACCCCAGACGCGCCGCGGGGGAAACCGGCCGCGGTGCGGCGCCGCCAGCGACCGAGACTTGGCCGCAGGCGGGAGCGAGACCCGGCGCGCCTCCCGGATTGCCGCAAATGCTCGGCAGTAGCCGCCCCAGAAGTAACCAGGGCTTCAGGCTTGGCGGTCTAACTCGGCCGTCGGGGACATCGCGGGGGGGCTGGCGGTCATGGAGAAGGGCGGCAACGTCGTCATCATCAAGCGCAAGACGGTGGTGGCCGGCGGCCACCACGGCGGCGCGTGGAAGGTCGCCTATGCCGATTTCGTGACGGCGATGATGGCGTTCTTCCTGCTCATGTGGCTCCTGTCGACCACGGACGAGAAGACGCGGCTCGGGCTCGCCGACTATTTCAGCCCGACGATCCCGATCCATGACAGCCGCTCCGGCGGCGACGGGCCGTTCGAGGGCGACAGCCTGCTGAGCCAGGACGTGCTGCAGCGCGACGAGACCGGCCAGACCGGCGACCCGAAGCGGCGCGAGATGGCCGGCGCGCTCGACGACGGCCTGCTCGCGGTCGAGCGCGAGCTCCTCGGCGGCAGCGGCGACGCGATGCAGGCCGATCCGCTGCTGGAGCACATCCGCACCCGCGTGACCGACGAGGGGCTCATCATCGAGGTCTTCGACATCCCGGGCTCGCCGCTGTTCGACGGCGCCTCGGCCGAGGCGCAACCGATCTTCCGCGAGCTCGTGGCGATGATCGGCCGGGTGCTGGCGCGCACGCTGAACCCGGTGGCGGTGACCGGCAACCTCGCCTCCGGCGACGCCGGCCGCGGCGGCCCGGACCCGTGGCGGCTCTCCTCCGACCGCGCGCAGCTCGCCCGCTCGGTGCTCGTCGATGCCGGCGTTGCCGACGACCGCATCGCGCGCGTCACCGGCAAGTCCGACCGCAGCCCGGTCGCGCCCGACCCGCGCGACGCGCGCAACCGCCGGATCGAGATCACGCTCCTGCGCCACTTCGATCGCTGAAAGAGTCGCCATCGGCCCGGCGGAGCCTCCCGGCACCTAAGAGTCTGACTCAAAAGTCCCTGTAGCGGGCGATCCTGCGGGTCATGAGCTTGATCATGGCGATCTGGAATAGCGCCTTTGCGGTTTCGGCGAAGCGCTCGAAGTCGCGGGCGAGGCGGCGGTTGATGCCGACCCAGGCGAAGGTGCGCTCGACGACCCAGCGCT
>JBDHSS010000279.1:0-4344 GCA_039808205.1 Paracoccaceae bacterium
TAGCCCTCCTTGATGTGGTGGCCGGTCAGCGCCTTCCACTTCTCCGAGGTCGCCGGGATCACCGCCGCGCCGCCGCCGATGGCGATCTTGTAGTTCGAGAGGTCGATCTCGCCGAAGCGCGGATGCGCCGAAAGCCCCTGGAACAGCGTGTTGACCGCCGGCAGCACCGAGATCTTCGCGTCCTTGATCGCGTCGATGAAGCCGTCCATGTCGCGCGGGTTCGGGATCAGCACCGCCCGGGCGCCGACGCTTGCGTAGGCGAGCATCATCATCAGCCCGAAGATGTGATAGAGCGGCAGCGCCAGCACCAGCACCTCGGAGCCCGGCTGCGTCGCCTCCGGCAGGAACGCCTTGAACTGCTCGGTATTGGCGACGAGGTTGCGGTGGCTGAGCACCGCGCCCTTGGAGAGGCCGGTGGTGCCGCCGGTATACTGGAAGAACAGGATGTCGCCGCCGGCGAGCTCGACGGGCTTGAGGGTGAGGCTCGCGCCCTCGGCCAGCACGTCGGCGAAGCGGATCGGGTCCTTGAGCCGCGCGTCGATCGCGGGCGAGGGGATCGTGAGGCCGGCGCCGTCGCCGAGCTCGACGGTGATGACGTTCTTCACCGGCGTGTCGGCGATGATCTCGGCGAGGTTCGGCGTCGAGCCGGTGAAGACGATGATCGTCTCCACGCCCGCGTCGTTCAGCTGGTGCGCCAGCTCGCGCGGGGTATAGAGCGGGTTGACGTTCACCTGCCCGGCCCCGGCGCGGATGATGCCGAGCATCGCGATCGGGAACGCGAAGACGTTCGGGCACATGAGCGCGATGCGGTCGCCGCGCTTCACGCCGAGCCGGTTCTGCAGCCAGGCCGCGACCGCGGTCGCGGCGGCGTCGACCTCGCGATAGGTCATCTGCTTGCCGAAGCACTCGAAGGCCGGCTTGTCGCCATAGGCGGCGACGGCCTTGTCGAAGAGCGCGACGACGGAAGGATAGGCGTCGGCGTCGATCTCCTGCGGGACGAGCGCGACGGGGGCAGCGGTCGGGGCCATGTTCACTTTTCCACCCTATTTATCTGGGGCGGCTTTCGCCGCCGATTGCATTGGTTGCGGCAGGCGGCGTCAGCCGGCGGCCTTGTCCTTGAGGAGCCCGACGATCGGGGCGACCGCCTGCTCCGAGCCCGAGCGGGCGAGGTCGGCGAGCTCCTTGGCGTAGGTCGCGGTCATCTCGATGCGGTGCTGCGCGAAGGCCGCCTGCAGCTCGGCGACCTCGTGCAGGGTCTTCGCGCGCACGGTAGCACGCACGTGCTCGCCGGTCTCGCCGAGGATCTCGCGGCCGAAGCCGCCGACGGCGCGGCCGAGCTCGAGGCTGCCGGCCACGTAGGCCTTGGCGCCCTCGCCGAGGGCTCCGCCGATGCGGCCGACGGCCTGCAGCACGGCGCCGTGGTCATGGGTGGCGGTCTTGGTGGTGTCGTTCTTCGTGGTCATGTCGGTTCTCGATGCTTTCCGTTGGTATCGGCGGGACGGCTCAGAACGGCGCGGTGACGCTGAGGCCGAGGCCGAGGGCATAGTTGTCGGTGAACGAGGCGCTGGCGAACGGGCCCTTGATGTCGGAGTCGCCGAGCCAGCGGTATTCGGCGCCGCCCGCGATCTTGATGCCCTTGTCCGTGGTGTAGCTGCCGCCGAGGCCGAGGCCGAAGGCGCCGTCGGTCGGGTTCAGCGGGCCGAGAACCTTGTTCACGCTCGGCTCGTAGACGACCTGCGCGAGGCCGGCCCAATGCTTGGTAAACTGCCGGCCGACGCCGAGCTTGTAGGTCCAGAGGTTGTAGTCCTTCGACGCGAGCGGGATGCCGAAGTTGCTCTCGAGCCCCGGCGCCGGCACTTCCCAGCCGTTGTAGTTGATCCAGCGGACCGAGCCGACGAGCAGCGTCTTCGGCGCGATGCCGGTCTGGAAGTCGAGGTTGACCGAGGCCGGCATCGAGATCGGCGTCGTGCCGTCGACGACCATGCCGCCGACCGCCGACGGGAAGACCTCGTGGGAGTCGAGCTTGAACTTGATCTCCGAGGCGTAGGTCAGCGCGACGCGCAGCGCCATCTCCGGCTTCTCGTAGGCGGCGCCGACGACCCAGCCCGCGCCGTAGTCGTCCTTGCCCTGGAAGGTGTAGCCCGACACCGGCCCGTAGGCCGCACCCGTGGTCGAGGCGTCGCCGCCGAACTTGGCGACGCGCAGGCCGCCGTGCAGGCTGAAGCTCTTGTTGAACTTGTAGCGCGCGAGCGCGGTCGCGGCCACCGAGTGGAAGTCGGCGTAGGTGCCGCCGAAGGCGAAGCCCGGCGGGGCATAGAAGAGGTCGGCGCCATACGGCTCGTCGATGATGAAGGCACCCGACCACTTCTCGTTGAAGTCCTTCTTCACGCCGCCGCCGACGCGCAGGAAGTCCTCCGCCGAGTCGTCGCTGCGGTTGCCGAAGCTGTCGACGCCGGTGACGGTCGGGATGCCGTAGCCCATCTCGAAATTGACGACGTTCCCCTTCTCGAAGAGCAGCGTCACCGGCTGGCCGGATTTTTCGAGGCCGCCGGCCTGGGCGGCCAGGGGTGCGGCGAGCAGGCACGCGGTGGCAAGAAGCGCAGTCTTCTTCATGGTTCGTTTCCTTTGTGGGTGGAGGCGGCGCGGAGCGCCGGCCGATCTTGAGGCGTCAGATGAGGAAGTGGACGACGAGGATCGCGGCGACGAGGAGGTAGAGGGTCTCGGCCACGACCAGGGCGAAGTGGCGCGGTCCGAGCTCGAGCATCGACTTGATCGAGGTCCGGATGCCGAGTGCCGCGATCGCGACCGTCAGCAGCCACTGGGAGAGCGTGGCGGCGAAGCCCTGCACGCCGCTCGGGACGACGCCGCTGCTGTTGAGCAGCACGCAGATGACGAAGCCGATCAGGAAGCTCGGCAGCCCGACGCTCTTGCCCTCGCCCTTGCCGACGAAGAGCGTGATCGCGATGAGCACGATCGGCAGCATGGCGACCCGCTCGAGCTTGACGAGCGTGGCGAGGTTGCCGGCGACGTCGCTCACCGAGTAGCCGGCGCCGACGACCTGGGCGACGTCGTGGATCGTTGCGCCGATCAGGAAGCCGGTCTCGGCATCGTCGAAGCCGAGAAACGCGGTCAGCATCGGGTAGAAGACCATCGCGATCGTCGAGAGTGCGGTGATCGCCATCACCGTGAACAGCGTGTCCTTCTCGAGGTCGTCGCGCTTCGGCAGCACCGCCGAGATCGCGAGCGCGGCCGAGGCGCCGCAGATCGCCACCGCGCCGCCGGTCAGGAGCCCGAACCGCCAGCGCCGGCCGAGAAGTGGCGCCACGAGAATGCCGAAGATGATCGTCGACACGAGAAGCCCCGCGACTGCGACGAGCGACCCGGCGCCGAGCGAGGCGATGTCGGTCAGGCTGAGCCGGAAGCCGAGGAGCGCGACGCCGGCGCGGAGCAGCGTCTTCGACGACAGCTCGATGCCCGGCGCGCAGCGCTCGTCGGTGGCAAGGAAGTTGAAGGCGATGCCGAAGAGCAGCGCGAACAGCATCGCCGGCGCGCCGTAGTGATCGGCAACGAAGCGGGCCGCCGCCGCGACGGCGAGCGCGAGCAGCACGCCGCGGTAGGCGTCGCCATAGCTCGAGAGCGTGCCGCGCAGGCGCGCGCTCGGGATCCAGGCGAGCGCGCCGGCGCCGTCGGTCGATGCCGGAGCCGGCGTGGCGAGCACCGCCGCGCCGGGCTCGGGTTCGGTCGCTGGAGAGTAGACGTTCGCCACGGTCACTCGGGTTCCTCCATCGCTGCGCCTTGTCGCGCTTGGCGGAGGAATAGCCGGGAGGCCGGGTTCCGGTCCCCCCACCCGGAGAGGGGGCTGCCGGTTCCCGCCCCCTCCCCGGACCGACGCGGGTGGGGGCGCATGTCGTCGCGAGGAGCGGATACAGGGTATCCGTCCGGCCTGACCGCCCTGCCGCGGCTTGAGAGCCTGTCCGAGAAGGTGGTGATGGAGGTTGAGCGGTCGCCGTCGGCCTGATTCACCGTTGTTTCTGGCAAGAGACGACGGGGGATCGGATGGCGTGGACGGCGGCCACCCGGGGCGACTATGTGCGCGCGAGCGGGAGCTACGCAAGCGATGTGACGGATCGGGAGTGGGCGTTGATCGCGCCCTTGCTTCCGGCTGCGCGGGAGGGCGGGCGTCCGCGCACGACGTGCCTTCGGCGTGTGGTGAACGCGATCTTCTACCTGCTGCAGGCGGGGTGCCAGTGGCGGATGCTGCCGCGGGGGGACTGTCAGGAATTCCGTGTGCGGGCGGGCATAGTGGGAAGGAAGGAGATCCCCGCATGCCCCGACGCAAACCAC
>JBDHSS010000280.1:0-4330 GCA_039808205.1 Paracoccaceae bacterium
CTCGAGAAGCACCTGCGCGACGTCATCGCGATGATCGAGCGGCGCCGGCAGGTCGAGCTCATCGCCATCGGCATCGGGCATGACGTCACGCGCTACTATGGCCGCGCGGTGACGATCACCGACGTGGAGCAGCTGGCCGGCGCGATGACCGAGCAGCTGGCGGCGCTCTTCGACAACGATCCGGTGCGGCAGGCGCGGGCCAGCCGCGGCGGGGCTCGCGCGCGGGCGTAGTGCAACGGTAGGCTTTGCCCGCGCGTTGCCGGGCGAACAGGAGGAACCGATGTTTTCAGGAGTGGGACTCGGCGGGCTCATCGTCCTCGCGCTCGACATCTGGGCGATTCTGTCGGTGATCGGCTCGCGCGCCGGCACCGGAAGCAAGGTGATCTGGGTGCTGGTCATCCTGTTCCTGCCGGTCGTCGGCTTCATCGCCTGGCTGATCTTCGGGCCGCGCGCCGACAAGGTCTGACGCGTGGAGTAATCGCCCCGCGCCATAAGCGGAAATCTGCCGATACCCACAGGTTGTATCGGACCTGCCGGCTTGCCGGCTCCGGGCACAGCCGCTACCCCGCTCACGACGTCTGGCCGCAGGGAGGCGGGCGAGGTGGCGGAGAGCATGATTGCGGAGATGCCGGCGGTGCGCGGCGCGCTGACGCCCGGGCGCGCGATGGCGGATCTGACGTGGCTTCGGGTCGGCGGCCCGGCCGACTGGCTGTTCCAGCCCGCCGACGAGGCCGACCTCGCACGCTTCCTCGCGGCGCTGCCCGGCGCGGTGCCGGTCATGCCGATGGGCGTCGGATCGAACCTCATCGTGCGCGATGGCGGCGTCGACGGCGTCGTCGTCCGGCTGGGGCGCGGCTTCAACGGCATCCGCATCGAGGACGGCCGGGTGATTGCCGGCGCCGCGGCGCTCGACGCGCACGTCGCGCGCAAGGCGGCGGAGGCGGGCATCGACCTCGGCTTTCTACGAACGATTCCAGGCTCGATCGGCGGCGCGGCGCGGATGAACGCCGGCTGCTACGGCAGCTATCTCGCCGACGTCTTCGTCTCGGCGCGCGCGGTGACGCGGGCAGGGACGGCGGTGACGCTCGGTCCCGCCGACATGGGCTTCGGGTATCGCACCTCGGCGGTGCCGGAGGGCATGGTGATCGTCGAGGTGACGCTCAAGGGCCCCCCGGGCGACCCGGCCGAGATCGCGGCGCGGATGGCGGCGCAGCTCGCGCGGCGCGACGCCAGCCAGCCGACGAAGGATCGCTCGGCGGGCTCGACCTTCCGCAATCCGGCAGGCTTCTCGTCGACCGGCCGCGACGACGACGTGCACGAGCTCAAGGCCTGGAAGCTGATCGAGGACGCCGGAATGAAGGGCGCCCGGCTCGGCGGCGCAGAGATGTCGGAGAAGCACGCGAACTTCCTCGTCAACACCGGAGGGGCGAAAGCCGCCGATCTGGAGGATTTGGGCGAACTCGTGCGAAAAAAGGTTTTGGAATCAACCGGAATATCGCTAGAGTGGGAAATCATGCGCGTGGGACGTCGATAAGGCGCTCCACGCGGTAACAAGAAGACCCGACAAGGCGCAAACGCCGGCGGGGACAGTTGAGGCGGGCATGTCGAGCAGGACACGCGCCCGCATCGCAGTGCTGAAAGGCGGCCGTTCGGCCGAGCGCGAAGTGTCGCTCGTCTCCGGCCGGGAATGCGCGGCTGCGTTGCGGTCAGAAGGATTCGACGTCGTCGAGATCGACGCGGGCAAGGACCTCGGCGAGGTGCTGGCCCGCGAGAGGCCCGACGTCGTCTTCAACGCGCTGCACGGGCGCTGGGGCGAGGACGGCTGCGTCCAGGGCCTGCTCGAGTGGCTGGCGATCCCCTACACCCATTCGGGCGTGATGGCCTCGGCGCTCGCCATGGACAAGACGCGGGCGAAGTCGGTCTTCGCCGCTGCCGGGCTGCCGGTCGCCAGGGGGATGATCGCGACGCGCGACGCGGTGCGGGCCGCGCACCCGATGCCGCCGCCCTACGTGGTCAAGCCGAACAGCGAGGGTTCCTCGGTCGGGGTCTACCTGGTGCTCGACGGCGCCAACGCCCCCGCGCAGCTGTCCGACGACATGCCGGAGACGGTGCTGGTCGAGGAGTACGTCGCCGGCCGGGAGATGACGGTCGCGGTGCTCGGCGGCCGTGCGCTTGGCGTCACCGACATCATCACCGACGGCTGGTATGACTATCACGCCAAGTACGCGCCGGGTGGATCGCGTCACGAGCTGCCGGCGCGGCTGCCGGCGGAGATCACCGAAGCCTGCCTCGACTACGCCGAGCGCGCGCACCAGGCGCTCGGCTGCCGCGGCGTCAGCCGGACCGACTTCCGCTGGAACGACGCCCGCGGGCTCGACGGGCTGGTGCTGCTCGAGACCAACACCCAGCCGGGGATGACGCCGACCTCGCTCGCGCCCGAGCAGGCAGCGCACGCCGGCATGAGCTTCGGCGCGCTGGTGCGCTGGATGGTGGAGGACGCGTCGTGCTCCCGGTAGCGCGCCCCCGGCCGAAGCCTGTGCGGCGCGACCCGGCGCCGTCGCGGCTGCGCTACCGGCTGAACCGGATGTGGCTGCGGCCGGGCTATCGCCGGGCCGCGAACTTCGGCCTGCCGATGCTCGCGGGCGTGCTGGCGGCGTGGACGCTGGCGGCGCAGCTCGACGTCAGGGAACGGGCGAGCGCGCTCATCGCCTCGGTGCACGAGAAGATCGTCGACCGGCCGCAGTTCACCATCAGCGCGATCACCGTGCCCGACGTTAGCCGGGATCTCGCCGAGCAGATCCGGGTTGCGGCCTTCGTGCGGCTGCCCGCTTCGAGCCTCGAGCTCGACGTCAACGCGGTGCGCGAGCGGATCGAGGCGCTCGACGCCGTCGATCGCGCGCGGGTGCGGGCGCTGCCGTCGGGCGTGCTCGAGATCCGCGCCGTCGAGCGGGTGCCGGTCGTGGTGTGGCGCGCGCCGGACGGGATCGAGCTCCTCGACCAGAACGGCGTGCGCGTCGCCGAGGTCGACAGCCGGATGCGCCGCCCCGACCTGCCGCTGATCGCCGGCGCCGGCGCCGCGGCGCACGTGCCCGAGGCGCTCGAGCTGCTGCGTCTCGCCGATCCGGTCGGCGCGCGGGTGCGCGGCCTGGTGCGCGTCGGCGAGCGGCGGTGGGATCTGATGCTCGACCGCGACCAGCGGGTGCAGCTGCCTGCGGCCGAACCGGTCGCGGCGCTCGCCCGCGTCATGGCGCTCGAGGCGTCGGAGCAGCTGCTCAAGCGCGACGTGGCGGTCGTCGACATGCGTGACCCGTCGCGGCCGATGCTGCGGCCGACGGAGCGGGCCACGGCGGAAATGAAGCGGGTACGCGCGGGCAAGACGGGAGAGGACGCATGAGGCGGCAGATTTACGAGGTGCAGCGCGCGATGCGGGCGCGGCGCGAGACGGCGCTCCGGCGCGGGATCATCGCGGTGCTCGACATCGGCACCTCGAAGGTCGCCTGCCTTGTGCTGCAGTTCGTGCCCGAGGAGGTCGGCGACCCCGGCGACGGCCGGCATGTGCCCACCCAGGGCGCCTTCCGGGTGATCGGCGCCGCCAACACCCGCTCGCGCGGCATCGCCTTCGGCGAGATCACCGCGATGGAGGAATGCGAGCGCGCGGTCCGCACCGCGATCCAGGGCGCGCAGAAGATGGCCGGGCTTCGGGTCGACCACGTGATCGTGTCGTTCTCCGGCGGGCGGCCGCGGTCCTATGGCTGCTCGGGCGAGGTCGAGGTCGAGCACGGCGCAGTGGCCGAGCGCGACGTGGGCCACGTGCTCGCGGCGTGCGAGATCCCCGACTATGGCCACGACCGCGACGCGCTGCACGCGATGCCGGTCAACTTCTGCCTCGACAACCGCAGCGGGCTCACCGACCCGCGCGGCCAGATCGGCCGCGCGCTCGCCGTTGACATGCACCTCGTCACCGTCGCCTCGACCCCGCTCCGCAACGTGCTCCACTGCATCCGGCGCTGCGACCTCGAGCTCGGCGGCATCGTGGTGTCCTCGTATGCGAGCGGCATGGCGAGCCTCGTCGAGGACGAGCAGGAGCTCGGCGCCGCCTGCGTCGACATCGGCGCCGGCGCCACCGGCATCTCGATCTTCGTGCGCCGGCAGATGATCTATGCCGACTGCGTGCGCATGGGCGGCGCGCACGTGACGAGCGACATCTGCCAGGGGCTGCAGGTGTCGATGGCCGACGCCGAGCGGCTGAAGACGATGCACGGCGGGCTGATCGCCACCGGGCTCGACGACCGCGACATGATCGAGCTGCCGTCGATCCTCGGCGACTGGG
>JBDHSS010000281.1:0-4326 GCA_039808205.1 Paracoccaceae bacterium
CTTCACGCAAACGCACCGGCTGGCGGCGCTGCCGGCCGAGATCGACCGCCTCGCCGCCGAGATCGCGCGGCTCGAGGCGCTGCTCGCCGACCCGGAGCTCTTCGCCCGCGAGCCGGCCAAGTTCACCAAGGCCAGCGAGGCGCTCGTCGAGCGCCAGCACCGCCTGGCCGAGGCCGAGGACGAATGGCTGCGGCTGGAGGAGCTGCGCGAGGCGTCCGACGGCTGAAGATAGCGTCAAGAAACGGTTAAGCCGCGCCCGGAGTCGCACGATTCGACACGGTGTGTTGCCGTGCAATCTCTCGACGCACGGCCGCGGCTGCCCTATTCTCGCCGCAGCGTCAACCACCCAGAACGGACCATGCCCAGACCCGTCATCGGCATCATCGGCAACGCGCATTGCATCGACGACCGCTATCCGGTGCAGGCGGTCGGCGTTTCCAACATCGAGGCGGTCGCCGAGCTGACCGGGGCGATCCCGCTCGTGGTCCCGGCGATCCCGAAGGTCGGCGCGATCAGCGACCTCGTCGAGGCCTGCGCCGGCTTCGTCTTCACCGGCGGGCGGCCGAACATCCACCCGAGCCACTACGGCCAAGAGCCGACCGAGAAGCACGGCACCTTCGATCCCGACCGCGACGCGGTGACGCTGCCGCTGATCCGCGCCTGCGTCGCCGAGGGGATCCCGGTCTTCGGCATCTGCCGCGGCTTTCAGGAGTTCAACGTCGCCTTCGGCGGCACGCTGCATCCCGAGATCCGCGAGATCCCCGGCCGGATGAACCACCGGATGCCGCCCGACGGCACGCTCGAGCAGCAGTTCGAGCACCGCCACATCGTCAGCCTGTCGGCCGGTGGCCAGTTCCACCGCCTGCTCGGCGCGCGCGAGGTGATGGTCAACTCGCTGCACGGGCAGGGCATCCTCGACCGCGGCGCCCGCATCGTGATCGAGGGCTATGCGCCGGACGCCACGCCGGAGGCGATCGTCGTCGACGGCTCCCCTGGCTTCGCCATGGCGGTGCAGTGGCACCCCGAGTGGAACGCCGCCAACGACCCGGTGTCGCGCCCGCTGTTCCAGGCGTTCGGCGCCGCGGTCTCAGGGCACGCGGCACACTGAGCCGGCAGTCGGGCGCCATCACCGTCCGGCCGCTGGCAACGGGCGACCACGAGGATGCCGCGCGCATCTTCTTCGCGGCGGTTCACGAGGGGACGCAGGCGTTCTATTCCCCCGCCGAGCGGCTGGCCTGGGCCGGCGCACGGGTCGACCCGGACGCCTGGCGGCACCGTCTCGCCGGGCTCTCGGGCTTCATGGCGGAGCGGGACGGCGCGGCGGTGGGCTTCGTTTCCATCGACGCGAACGGGCACGTCGATCTCGCCTACGTCCTGCCGTCGGCGGCGCGGCAGGGCGTCGGCAGCGCGCTCCTGCGGGCGGCAGAGTCTTGGGCGGCGCAGCGCGGCGTCGGCGAGCTTTCGACCGAGGCGAGCCTGGCGGCGCGCGGCTTCTTCGAGGCGCACGGCTGGCAGGTGGTCGAGGCGCAGGCGGTGGAGCGTCGCGGCATCACGCTCCGCCGCTTTGCCATGCGGAAGCGACTAGTCTAGCGCGCCAGCTCGCGGATGCCGGCGTCGAGCCCGGCCAGCGTCAGCGGGAACATCCGCCCGTCGAGGATCTCGGCCACCATCGCCACCGAGACCGAGTAGTCCCAGGCCGCCGCGGGCAGCGGGTTGATCCAGATCGTCCGTGGCCAGGCCGCCACCAGCCGGCGCAGCCAGACCTCGCCCGCCTCGGCGTTCCAGTGCTCGTTCGCCCCGCCCGGCTGGGTCAGCTCGTAGGGCGACATCGCCGCATCGCCGACCAGGATCGCTCGGTAGTCCGGCCCGTAGGTGTGCAGCACGTCCGCCATCGGCGTCTGCGCGTCCCAGCGCCGGCGGTTGTCACGCCACACCCCCTCGTAGATGCAGTTGTGGAAATAGAAGTGCTCAAGCTGGCGGAACTCGGCCCGCGCCGCCGAGAACAGCTCCTCGACCAGCCGGACATGTGGGTCCATCGATCCGCCCACGTCGAGGAAGAGCAGCACCTTGACGGCGTTCCGCCGCTCCGGCCGGGTGACGACGTCGAGCCAGCCCTGCTCGGCGGTGCGCCGGATCGTCGCGCTCATGTCGAGCTCGTCCGCCGCACCCTCGCGCGCCCAGCGCCGGAGCCGGCGCAGCGCCAGCTTCACGTTGCGGGTGCCAAGCTCCACCTGGTCGTCGAGGTTGCGGAACTCGCGCCGGTCCCAGACCTTGACCGCGCGCCGGTGCCGGCTCTCGTCCTGGCCGATGCGCACGCCTTCGGGGTTGAAGCCGTAGGCGCCGAACGGCGAGGTGCCGGCGGTGCCGATCCACTTCGACCCGCCCTGGTGCCGGCCCTCCTGTGTCGCCAGCCGCTCGGCGAGCGCCTGCATCAGCGCCTCGAAGCCGCCCATCGCCGCGATCTCGGCCTGCTCCTCCGGGGTCAGGTGCGTCTCGACGAGCTTCCTCAGCCAGTCGGGCGGCAGCTCGGCGGCGGCGACGATCGCCTCGACGGTCAGAACCTCGAGCCCGCCGAAGACCACGGCGAACACCCGGTCGAAGCGGTCGATGTGCCGCTCGTCCTTCACGAGGCTCGCCCGCGCCAGGAAGTAGAACGCCTCCGCCTCGAAGCGCGCCAGCCCGGCGTCGAGCGCGGCGAGGAAGTCGAGGTACTCGCGGAGCGAGACCGGCACCCCCGCCTGCCGCAGCCCGGCGAAGAACCGGACGAACATCAGAAGAGCCCGACGGCGCTGCCGATCACCGTCGCCGCCAGCGCGACGAGCACGAAGAGGATGCCGTGCACCGCGCCATACTGCAGCTGGTCGAGCCGGTCGCCGCCACGGCGCACGGCGCGTCGCCAGCCGAAGAGCGCGCCGAGCGCAAAGACGAGCACGAGGACCACGGGAGAGAGCCTACTTCTTCTCGAGCCGGAGGAGTGCTGCGAGCTGCGCCTGCTCGCGGGCCAGCGCGCCGTCGGTGTCGCCGAAGCCATAGCGCGCCCAGCGCAGGCTGTCGAGGCGGGTGGCCCGCGCCGCCTCCGGGTTGCCAAGCGCCGCCTGCGCTTCCGCCTTGATCGACAGGAGGCCGGCGAGGAGGATGGCGTTCTGCGCGCCGCGCGCCACCGGCACGTGCCGGTCGGCGAGCTCGATCGCCGTCTTGTACTGCCCGGTGCCGAGCGCGAGCGCCGCGAGGTGCACGCCCGCCTGCGCGGTGCGCACGTCCCTCGGCCCGAGCTGCCGCTCGAAAAGCTCGTAGGCGGCGGTGAAGTCGTGCGCCGCCGCGGCCGGGTCCTGCCGCAGGCTGAGCCGCCCGAGCGTGAGCAGCGCGACGCCGAGGCGATGGTCGCGCGGCCGCATCTCGGCGGCGATCTCGACCGCGAGCTTCGCCGCCCGGATGCGGTCGTCGCGCGCGGCGTCGCGGTCGAGGGCGGACTCGATCGCCGTCGCCCAGGCGCGCGACTCCGGCGCTCGTGCCTGACGCGGCAGGGCGCGGCCTTGCGGGTTGACCCGGTCGAGCACCCGCGGCAGCACCGCCGCCACCTCGGCGGCGCTCATGCCGGAGCGGATCTCGGGCTGGTAGAGTGCCCGCAGCATCAGCATGTCGAATGGCGTCGCCATGCCGTGGAAGTTGTCATCGTTCCAGATCGAGTCGGGCAGCCGGTAGAGGTCGTTCGCGGGCCCCAGCGCCTGGGTGACCTCCTCGTTCAGGCAGTCGCGCACGTCCTGCGGCGTGGTGTCGAGCGGCAGGAAGATCGCCGCCTGCCCGAGCGTCTTCTGCTCGGACCAGCGCAGCCGCTCGCCGCGGTCGCGCATGAAGTCGGCCCAGTTGCTCTCGCCGGGCACGATGAAGCAGGCGGCGGTCGGGAACACCCGCGCGATCTGCCCCGCCGGCACCGCCTCGATCTGGATCTGCGCAGCAGCGGCGTCGTCGGTCTCGGCGATGTCGATGCCGGCCTCGACCCGGAGCCGGTTGAGCAGTGCCGCGAGATCGACGTCGTAGGCGGCGAGCCCGGTCGAGCGCAGGTGCACCCGGATCGGCGTCTCGTAGCGCAGGATCGCCGGCAGCTTCTCGCCGCTCTCGAGCGCGAAGGTGAGGTCGAGAAAGTCCTGCCCGAGGTCGCGGTTCGAGCGCGCCACCCCCCGCGGCAGCGTGACCGCGCCGAAGCGCACCGAGCTCAGGCCCTGCGGCGGCGGCGCGCCGGCGCAGCCGGCGAGCGCCGCGAGGCCGAGGAGCAGGCCGAGGCCGGCGCGCATCGGCAACGCCCGGCCTAGCGCGCCGGGCGGCAGC
>JBDHSS010000282.1:0-4325 GCA_039808205.1 Paracoccaceae bacterium
GCCGCGGCGCGGCGCCGGCGCCGGCTTCCGCCGCCTCGGCATCGGCGGCGGCGATCAGCCGGCGCGACACCTCGATCCGGCTCGCCTCGGCCTCCGCCGGACTCAGCACGCCGCGCGCGAGGTCGGCGTCGATCTCGCGCAGCTGGTCGCGGTGCACCTGCATGTCGTAGCTGGCGCGCCGGTCGGCGCGCACGGCGCCGCGCCAGAGCGGCATGAAGATCACGGCGAGGCAGAGCGCCAGCCCCGCCGCAGCGATTCCCCAGAACAGCCCGTCGCCCTGCATCCACCCGCGCGCCCCGATTGCCGGCGCGGACCCTAGCTTCTCGCCCCGGCCGGGGCAATGCGACCGGGGCGACCGAGCCGCCCCGTCCCGGTCACGGGTGCAGGTAGACGAAGCCCTGCTGCTCGAGCTTGGCGATCTCGGCGACGCCGCTCGGCACCACGTCGGCCTGGCTCACGCCGTGCAGGTCCTCGACGCCGATGTCGCGCCCGCGCAGCGTGTTGGCGCAGACGAGGAAGCGCACGCCGCGGCCGCGCAGCGCATCGATTCGCTCGGCCAGATCGCCGTCGGTCGTCGCCTGCTGCAAGAGCTCGAGGCCGTCGCCGTTCGCGACCACGACGAGCTCGATGTTGTCGTCGCCGACCGCATCGAGGTGGTTGCGAATGTTGCCGAGCAAGTGCTTGAAATAATCGGGATCGGTCGAGCCGTCGTTGTGGTAGACGACCTTCTGCTCGGCATAGTCGCCGGCAATGGCCGGCACGCCGGTGCCCGCCAGCAGCGCGAGGAGAGCGAGCGCGAGGGGGAACTTCATCGGAAACTCCTTTTGTCGCCAGCGCGGCGCCCGCGACCGCAGGTCACGTCGCCGCATTTTGCAAACCCCTCAGTGCGCAAACTGTCGGGCCGAGCGCAAGCGCAAAGGCGCCGTGGGCGCCCGGTTTCGCGCGGGCGTCAGCGCATCTTGCCGCGGCTCTGCCCCTTGTGCGCGCGGGTGCCGCCGCGGCCCGCCCTCGAGCGCGGCGACGAGGCGTCGACCTCGGCCTCGATCGCCGATTGCCGCGCGAGCGGGTCGTCGTGCACCGCGAGATCGACCGCCTCGAGCCGCTTGATCTCGTCGCGCAGCCGCGCCGCCTCCTCGAACTCGAGGTTCTCCGCCGCCTTCAGCATCGCCTTGCGCAGGCCGTCGAGGTGCGCCGCGAGGTTGGCGCCGATCAGCGGCGTCTCGACGCGGGCGGTGATCCGCGCCTGGTCGGTGTCGGCGGGGAACAGTCCCTCGAGCACGTCGGCGACGTTCTTGCGCACCGTCTCCGGCGTGATGCCGTGCGCGAGGTTGTAGGCCATCTGCTTCTCGCGCCGGCGGTTGGTCTCGGCCAAGGCCCGCTCCATCGAGCCGGTGACGTGGTCGGCGTACATGATGACCCGGCCGTCGGCATTCCTCGCCGCGCGGCCGATCGTCTGGATCAGCGAGGTCTCCGAGCGCAGGAAACCCTCCTTGTCGGCGTCGAGGATCGCGACGAGCGCGCACTCGGGGATGTCGAGGCCCTCGCGCAAGAGGTTGATGCCGACGAGCACGTCGAAGGCGCCGAGGCGCAGGTCGCGCAGGATCTCGATGCGCTCCAGTGTCTCGATGTCGGAATGCATGTAGCGCACGCGGATGCCCTGCTCGTGCAGGTACTCGGTCAGGTCCTCGGCCATGCGCTTGGTCAGCACGGTGACGAGCGCCCGGTTGCCGGCGGCGGCGACGCCGCGGATCTCGTCGAGGAGGTCGTCGACCTGGCTCGCCACCGGGCGCACCTCGACCGGCGGGTCGAGCAGGCCGGTCGGGCGGATCACCTGCTCGACGAAGACGCCGCCCGACTGCTCGATCTCCCAGGCGGCCGGCGTCGCCGAGACGAAGACCGACTGCGGCCGCATGGCGTCCCACTCCTCGAACTTGAGCGGACGGTTGTCCATGCACGACGGCAGCCGGAAGCCGTGCTCGGCGAGGGTGAACTTGCGGCGGTAGTCGCCGCGGTACATGCCGCCGATCTGCGGCACGCTGACGTGCGATTCGTCGGCGAAGACGATGGCGTTGTCCGGGATGTACTCGAAGAGCGTCGGCGGCGGCTCGCCGGGCTTCCGCCCGGTCAGGTAGCGCGAGTAGTTCTCGATGCCGGCGCAGGAGCCCGTCGCCTCGAGCATCTCGAGATCGAAGTTGGTGCGCTGCTCGAGCCGCTGCGCCTCGAGAAGCTTGCCTTCGCCGACGAGCTGGTCGAGCCGGACCCGCAGCTCCTCCTTGATCGCCTTGATCGCCTGGTTGAGCGTCGGCCGCGGCGTCACGTAATGCGAGTTGGCATAGACGCGCACCTGCTTGAGCCCGTCGGTGCGCGCCCCGGTCAGCGGATCGAACTCGGCGATCGATTCGAGCTCCTCGCCGAAGAACGACAGCCGCCAGGCGCGGTTCTCCAGGTGCGCCGGCCAGATCTCCAGCGAATCACCGCGGACGCGGAAGGCGCCGCGCTGAAAGCCCGCGTCGCTGCGCCGGTACTGCTGCTCGACGAGCCCGGCGATCACCCGCCGCTGGTCATAGGCGTGGCCGGCGATGAGATCCTGCGTCATCCGCCCGTAGGTCTCGGCCGAGCCGATGCCGTAGATGCACGATACCGAGGCGACGATGATGACGTCGTCGCGCTCGAGCAGCGCCCGGGTCGCCGAGTGGCGCATCCGGTCGATCTGCTCGTTGATCTGGCTTTCCTTCTCGATGTAGGTATCGGTGCGTGGGACGTAGGCCTCCGGCTGATAATAGTCGTAGTACGAGACGAAATACTCGACTGCGTTCTCCGGAAAGAACCCGCGGAACTCGCCGTATAGCTGCGCCGCCAGCGTCTTGTTCGGCGCAAGGATGATCGCGGGCCGCTGCGTCGCCTCGATGATCTTTGCCGCGGTGAAGGTCTTGCCGGTGCCGGTGGCGCCGAGCAGCACCTGGTTGCGCTCGCCGGCGAGCACGCCCTCGACGAGCTCGGCGATCGCCGTCGGCTGGTCGCCGGCGGGGGCGAACTCCGACACCAGGCGGAACGGCTTGCCGCCCTCGAGCTTGGCCCGTCGCGGATCCTCGACCGTCACGGTCAGCTTGTCGACGAGCGTCATCGGCAGGGTCTCCCAGGGGCGGACCGATTCAGATGGGGGAGGCTCGCCCGGATGGCAAGCCTTGGTCGAGCCGGCGCCCATTCGCACCGCCTGCGACGATGAATCGCATTTCGAGAAGGGCGATTTGCATTTTACACAACTAAACCCTTGCGTGTACCCGCCCGATGACGATACAAGAGTCGGGCAAGCAGCACAGTGGTCGTCGTCCGGGTGCGTACACCCACCCCACCCCTCGCTCCCTCGCAGTCGGACGGCGACCCGCTCTTGCTCCCCTCCCCCTGACCGCAGCGGACGATTGCGCGGTTCCCGGCCGTGGCGTAGCGTTCGCGGACCGCAAAACCGGGGGACATCAGATGAAGCTCGCCCTGCCGCTCCTCGCCGTCCTGCTCCTCGCCAGCGCCTGCCAGCCGACCCCGCCCGCGCCGTCCGGCGGCGCCGCCGGTGACATGCCGGCCGGCTACTGCGATTCGCCCCCCGCCAATCCCGAGGACCTCGCCAACTGGAACGAGCTCTGCGCGCCGCACGACCGGCGCTAGAGCAGCGCCGCGAGGCGCGCCGGCCGCATCCGGTTCGCCTCGCGACTCAGAACGTCTCGGCGACCTCGTACATCACGGGCTCGAACGTCTTGCAGAGCGCGCTGATCTCCCGGTTGCGCCGCCGCATCTCGTCGGTGCGCAGCATCGCCATGAAGTCCTCGCGCCGGTTCCACTGCGAGTAGTTGGCGACGCGGGTCTGCGCATCGTTGACGTGCAGCGCCGCGCCGAGGAATCCCGGCTGGCGGCTGATGCACTCGGCATAGGCCGCGCGCAGCAGGTCGACGAGGTCGGGACACATGCCCGGCATGACCTCGAAGGTGGTGATGACGGTCTGGTGCTGCCCCTCGCGGGTGATCGTCGGCATGGCCAAGGTCCTCCTCGGCAAGCAATCTACCGCATCGCCCGCACGGAAGGAACGCCGCCTCAGAGATCCTCGAAGCCCGGCAGCACCGGCCCGAGCGGCAGGAACCGCCGCGACACGTCGCGCACGGCGATGCGCTCGACGCGCACCACCGCACCGGGCTCGCCGAGCAGGTCGATGCCGACGTGGGCATAGCGCGGCCGCGCGTCCCAGGCGATGTCGACCGCCGGCCCCGCCGGCCCGATCACCGCGCTGACCGCGGCCGGCCGGCCGTGGACGCCGAACGCCGTCACGCGCCCGGCCC
>JBDHSS010000283.1:0-4322 GCA_039808205.1 Paracoccaceae bacterium
CCTCGAGGATCTCGCCCGGGATCTCGCGGAAGTAGGTGTAGAGCATCCAGACGATGATCGGCAGGTTGATGAGCATGAGGAGCACCGTGAGCCCGAGCCGGGTGTCCATGAGCCCCATGCGCAGGAAGATCAGGTAGATCGGCACCAGGACCGCCGCCGCCGGCATCATCTTGGTCGACAGCATCCACATCAGCACGTCCTTGGTGCGCCGGGTGGGGGCGAACGCCATCGCCCATGCCGCCGGGATGCCGATGACGAGGCCGAGGAGCGTGGAGCCGACCGAGAGCACCACCGAGTTCATGAACGGCTTCAGGTAGTTCTGCTGGTTCTGCACGTCGCGGTAGCTCTCGAGCGTGAACGACGGGATCAGGTTGAAGCCGGCGATCGCCTCGGGCTCGGTCTTCAGCGAGGTGATGATGGTGTAGAGGATCGGGAAGAAGATCAGCAGCGCCACGATCCAGGCGGCGACGGTGTAGCCGAGCTTGGTGCGGGTCGGAACGGCGCGGGCCATGGCTTTCGTCCTCAGTCCAGGTTGCGGCCGACGGCGCGCATCAGGAAGATCGCGACGATGTTGGCGAGGACGACGGCGACGACGCCGCCCGCGGCCGCACCGCCCACGTCCTGATTGAGCAGCGCCGCGCGATAGATCAGGAACGGCAGGTTGGTCGAGGCATAGCCCGGGCCGCCGTTGGTGGTGACGAGGATCTCGGCATAGACCCCGAGCAGGAAGATCGTCTGGATCAGGATGACGATGGTCATCGCCCGCGACATGTGCGGCAGCGTGAGGTACCAGAACCGCGCGAAGACCCCGGCGCCGTCCATCTCGGCGGCCTCCTTCTGCTCGCCGTCGAGCGACTGCAGCGAGGTGAGCAGGATCAGCGTGGCAAACGGCAGCCACTGCCAGGCGACGATGATGATGATCGACAGAAGCGGGTAGGCGGCGAACCAGTCGACCGGCTGCGCCCCGAAGAACTGGGCGATGTCAGCGGCGACGCCGTAGCCCGGATGCAGGATCATGTTCTTCCAGACCAGCGCCGCCACCGGCGGCATGACGAAGAACGGCGAGATGACGAGGATGCGCACGATGCCCTGGCCGAAGATTGGCTGGTCGATCAGGAGCGCCACGCCGATGCCGCCGACGACGGTGATGACGAGCACGCCGACGACGATGTAGAGCGTGTTGCGGATCGCCTGCCAGAACGCGGGATCGGTCAGGAAATAGACGTAGTTGTCGAACCCGGCCCAGCCGCCGGCCGCGGGGTTCAGCAGGTTGTAGTAGCGGAACGAGAAGTAGACGGTCATCGCGAGCGGCACGATCATCCAGATCAGCAGGACGACGATCGCGGGGAGCCGCATCAGCCGCGCGATGGACTCGGTCTGGCGGGTGGCCATGGGGGGACGTCTCCCGTCGAGTGCCCTGGGGACGGGACCCGCCCGGATCGTCGCCGGGCGGGTCGGGGCTTGCGGCCGCGCTCAGTGGCCGGCGCGGCGCATCTCGCGGGCGGTCGCCGACTGCGCCTGCGCCAGCGCGTCATCGACGCTCGACTGCCCGGCGACGACGGCGGCGAAGAGCTGGCCGACGGTGGTGCCGATCGACTGGAACTCGGGGATCGCCACGAACTGACCGCCGGTGTAGGGCACCGGGTCGACGGTCGGCTTGGTGATGTCGGCGGCATTCATTGCCGCCAGCGTCGGCGCGGCGAACGACGCGGCCTTCTGGTACTCGGGGTTCTGGTAGAGCGAGGTGCGGGTGCCCGGAGGCGCCGCGGCCCAGCCCTCCTTGGAGGCGACGAGCTCGGAATATTCCTTCGAGGTCGCCCACTCGATGAAGGTCTTGGCGGCGTCAGCGTTCTTCGACGAGGCCGGGATCGCCAGGTTCCACGACCACAGCCAGTTGCCGTGGTTGTCGACCCCGGTCTTGTTCGGGAAGAGCGCGAAGCCGACCTTGTCGGCGACCGTCGAGTTCTTCGGGTCGGTGACGAAGGAGGCGGCGACGGTGGCGTCGATCCACATGCCGCACTTGCCTTGCTGGAACAGCGTCAGGTTCTCGTTGAAGCCGTTCGACGAGGCGCCGGAGGGCCCGGCGTCCTTCATCAGGTCGACGTAGAACTGCAGGCTCTCCTTCCACGCCGGCTGGTCGAACTGCGGCTTCCAGTCCATGTCGAACCACTTGCCGCCGAACGAGTTGTTGTTCGCGGTCAGGAACGCCATGTTCTCGCCCCAGCCGGCCTTGCCGCGCAGGCAGATGCCGTTGATCCCGGCCGAGCGGTCGGTGATCTTGCGCGCCGCGTCGCCGATGAACGCCCAGTCGGGCTTCTCCGGCATGGTGAGCCCGGCCTTCTCGAACAAATCGGTCCGGTACATGACCATCGCGCTCTCGCCATAGAACGGCGCCGCGTAGAGCTTGCCGTCGACGGTCAGGCCGCCGCGGATCGACGGCAGGATGTCGTCGACGTCGTAGTCGGCGGAGAACTCGAGCGGCGTCAGCCAGCCCTGCTTGCCCCAGATCGGCACCTCGTAGTTGCCGATCGTCATGATGTCGTACTGCCCGCCGCCGGTGGCGATGTCGGTGGTCACCCGCTCGCGCAGGATGTTCTCCTCGAGCGTCACCCAGTTCACGGTGATGTCGGGGTGTGCCTTGGTGAACTCCGAGGTCAGTCCCTGCATGCGGATCATGTCGCCGTTGTTCACGGTGGCGATGGTGATCGCGGCGGCGTTCGCCGACACGGCGAAGGCGAGGGCGGACGCCGCCCCCATCAGAATGGCGATGCTACGCATGTTTCCTCCGTTGGACCCCGCGCGGGGCAGGTGTTCTTCCTTGCTGCAGACGATCGCAAGAATCGGTCGTCCTTGTCAACTGGAAACGGGCATTCGCCCGGATGTCGGGCATGTGCTTGCGGTCAGGCGCCGGCGAGCAACGCCTCGGCGGCGGTCTCGTCGGTGACGAGGCCGTTGACGAGGCCGCCGCGCAGCGCCGCCGCGATCCCCGGCAGCTTGCGCGAGCCCTTGGCGAGCGCGATGACGGTGGTGCGCTCGCGGTCGGGGATCGGCGCGCTCGCCGTGCGGCTGTTCGCGCCGGTGGTCAGCAGCCGGCCGTCGTGGTCGAAGATCCAGCCGCAGATCTCGCCGGCGGCGCCCGCCGCCTGCTCGGCGTCGAGCTCCTCGCGGCTCAGGAACCGATCGAGATACAGCGGCGCCGCGTCGTCCATCTCCCCGATGCCGACGAAGGCGACGTCTGCGGCACTGGCCAGCGCCAGCGTCGCGCGGATCAGGCTCTGCCGCAGCATCAGCGTCCGCTCCTCGGCCGAGGCGACATAGACCGGCAGCGGCATCGGGAAGTGCTTGGCCTGCACCACCTCGGCCATGGAGAAGATCACGTTGTAGTAGGCGGCCGACCCGTCCGGGCCGACGTTGCCGGTCAGCGACACCACCCGGTGCTGCCGGCAGTCGATGGGCGGCAGGTGCTCGACCGCCGCCTTCAGCGTGCGCCCGGTGCCGACCGCCATGACCACCGGCCGCTCGGTCCGAAGCCAGCGCAGCATCTCGGCGGCGGCCGCCTCGGCGATGCCGATGGTGCCGCCGTCGCGATCGGGGTCGGCCGGCACCACCTCGCAGCGCTTGAGGCCGAAACGCCCCGACAGCCCCTCGGCGAGCTCGAGGCAGCGCGCGATCGGGTGCTCCATCCACACCCGCACCAGCTTCTCCGATACCGCCAGCGAGATCAGCCGCTGCGCCACCTGGCGCGAGATCCCCATGGCGGCGGCGACCTCGTCCTGGGTCTTGCCGGCGATGTAGTAGAGCCAGCCGGCGCGCGCCGCGTCGTCGAGCCGGCTGGAAGCGGACCGGGAGCGCGCCATGCGTCGGTTCCCCATGCTTTTGCCCGGATGATAGGCAAATGCGCGCAAACCGCAAGCGCGCCCATCCGCCCCGGCGTCTCCCGGGCGAAATTACTCCCGCCGGAGGTGCCTCCCCGCAGCCGCTGGCGCCAAGCGCTCACGCGCGCGATCCGCCCGGCGGCGCCTCGACCTCCCGCGCCAGGACCTCGGCCCGCGCCAGATCCTCCGGCGCGTTCACGTTGAAGAACTCCGCCTCGCTTCCCGGGAACCGCGCCAGCACCGCGCCATGCGCGACCATCCAGTCGCCGACCCGCCGCGCGCCAGCCGCGAGATCGGCGCGCAGCGGCGCGCGGAGCCGCGTCGGCCAGAGGCCGAACGTCGGATGCCGCCGGCCGCCCGCGTCGGCAGCGAGGGCAAAGCCGCCGTCACCCGCGGCGGCGCCGAGACGCGCGGCGAGATCGTGCGGCAGGAACGGCGCGTCGCAGG
>JBDHSS010000284.1:0-4287 GCA_039808205.1 Paracoccaceae bacterium
TCGATAGGTTTCTTGCCTGTATGAAACCTGCCTCAACGACTTGACGCCCTCCTCGCGAGGGCGTCTTTTTTTGTGCGTCACGCGGGCGGCTACTCCGGCAGGCCGAGGCGGCGCAAATCCTCGATCTCCCGCAGCGCGAGCGTCGGGTCGGCGGAGGCGAAGTCGGCCTGCATCGACTTGGCGTCGGCGCTCCAGAAACTGTAGGCGCGGCGCCAGTCGTTCCAGGCGAGCTTGAGCTTCAGGTGCGCCGAGTCGGGGTGGCGCGCGAGCCCTTCGCGGAGCACGGGGTCGGCATGGCCGTTGCCGGCGGCGCTGTTGTCGGATCACGCCCGATCCTACGCCCAGGCGTGTCGCCTGTCAGCCCGCCCGCCGAACCGTCGCGCGGTTTCGGCGAAGTTTCGGCCCGGTTTCAGGACGCGGGCGCCGCAGGCGCCGCAGAATTCACGGGCGACGGCAATGGTCCCGTCCCGGGATCCCGGTCGCTTCGGGAGTTGACAGCCAATGATTGAGCTCGTGATCGCTGCCTGCCTGTCGGCCGGCAATTGCCAGGACTTCCGCTCGCTCTACGACGCCCGCGAGGTCTCGCTCATGACCTGCATGGTTGCCGGCCAGCCGCAGGTGGCGCTCTGGCAGCAGAGCCATCCGCTCTGGCAGGTGCGCCGGTGGCACTGCGACCTCGTCGACCCGGAGAGTGCCGAGATCTGAGCCCCCCGGGCGCCGCGCCGATGCGCGGCCCGGCGCCCGCCTTTCGCTCAGTCGGCCCCGACGAAGCGCGCGAGCTTGCCGAGGGTCTGCAACCCGAGGTCGACCGCGCCGAAGCCCTTGGCCGCCTGGAACTCGGCCAGCGTGCTCATCACCATGCCGAGCGTCACCGTCGTCACGCCGTCCTCCTCGTCGAACGCGGCCCAGGCGTCGGCGTGCTTCGGGCCGTTCTCGCCCCAGAGCAGCGTGTAGCCGATGCGCTCCTCGGGCCGGATCTCGCGAAAGCGATGGTGGTTCGGCCAGACCGTGCCATCGGGCCCGATCATGTCGAAGACCCACTCGCCGCCGGCGCGCAGGTCAATCCGCCGAGTCCGGCAGGAATAGCCGTCCGGGCCCCACCAGTGCGGCAACGCCGCCGGGTCGGTCCAGGCGCTCCAGACCACGGCCCGCGGCGCACCGATCCGCCGCTTCATCACCAGCGTCCGCGCGGCGACGCCGGCCAGGTTGTCGAGCGCCGCGCCGAACCCCTGCCGATAGTCCGCCTCCCTATCGCCGGCGAGCGAGGACAGCTGCACCGTCACTGCCAGCCGGCTGTCGTCGCCGGCGCCACCCAAGTCCGCCGTCACCAGCGCCGCCGACCGGGTCACGCCTTCGGACGAGACCACCTCGTAGCCTACGCTGCAGCGGCCGGGCTGCATCTCCAGCCAGCCGCCCTCGCAGCGGACGTCAGGCTGGCCAGCCGCCGTGCAGAGCGCGACCTCGCGCCGGCCGACGCGGGCGTCGGCCTCGAGGATCTCCACCGTGACCGCGGGCGTGGGCGCGGCCCAGACCGCGCGAGCGGCCGGCGCCGTCCACGCCTCCCACAGCACCGCGACCGGTGCCGCCACCTCTCGCTCGAAGCGGAGCGTCGCGAAGCTGCTCATGCCAGCCCCCGTGCATACGTCTCGAGCTGCGTCGCCACCGTGCCCCAGCCGTCGTAAAAGCCCATGTCCTCGTGCGACTTCCGCGTCTCCGGGTTGCGGTGGCGCGCGATCGCGGTGTAGCGCGTGCCGCCATCGGCTGCGTCGGCGAGCAGCAGGATCGCGGTCATGAACGGCTCGGGCGCGGGCTTCCAGCCCTCGGTATAGCCATCGGTGAAGACCAGCTTCTCGCCCGGCACCACCTCGAGATAGACGCCGCGATTGTCCATCGCCGCCCCGTCCACCTCGAAGGTGGTGTTGAACCGCCCGCCGACCCGGAGGTCGATGTCGACTGACGTCACCCTGTGCGGCGTGGGCACGAAGAAGTGCGGGATGTGCTCGGGCCGCGTCCAGCACTCCCAGATCAGCTGGCGCGGCACCGCCAGGGTGCGGGTGAAGCTCAGGTCGGTGGCAGGGTCCAGATCCGCCGTCATTTCGCGCGTTCCTTCATCAGCTTGGTCACGTAGTCGTCGAGCCGGTCGAGCCGGCCCTCCCAGATGTCGCGCTGCTCGTCGAGCCAGGTCCGCACCGGGGCCGTCGCCTCGGGCACCAGGCCGCAGGTGCGCACCCGCCCGTCCTTCGCCGTGGCGACGAGCCCCGCCGCCTCCAGCACCGCCAGGTGCCGCATCACCGTCGGCAGGCGCAGCCCCGTCGGCCGGGCGAGCTCGGTCACCGGCGCCGGCCCCTCGGCCAGCCGCCGCAGCATCGCCCGCCGCGTCGGATCGGCCAGCGCGTGGAAGATCAGCGAGAGGTCGGCCTCATGCTTAGCCATGTGGCTAACCATACGCCCGCCTTGCCCGAAGGCAAGGAAAAAGTTTGCCGCTCGGCTAAGTTTGGCTCCCCGGCACGGGCTGCGCCCCCCAAGCGCGCACCCACGCGGCAAACGGGCGCCGAAACGCCCTTCTTCTTGGCCTCAATCGTCTCGGGGGTGAATTGGCCGAAGGCCAAGAGGGTGCTGAGGGCCCCCTCGCCCGTGGCGACCGGGCGATCCCCCTCGGAATCGGTTGTCGCCTCGGTCCCGACTGGCTAGCCTGCGGAACGCTGCGGCCACCGAGCGAAACAGGCAGCACCAGACCATCCCAGGGAGGGGACCATGGACAGACGCACGTTCCTGAAGTCGACGGCTGCCGTATCGGCGCTGGCGATCGGCGCGCCCGCCGCCTTCGCGGCCGACGAGATCACCATCCTCGGCTCGGTGCCGAGCCTCTCGTTCCCGTTCTTCGTCCACATGCTGAACCAGATCAAGGCCGAGGCCCAGGCCGAGAAGGTCGGGCTGATCGAGAGCGACGGCCAGAACTCGGCGCCGAAGCAGACCGGCGACATCGAGGCGGCGCTGGTCCAGGGCGTCAAGGCGATCGTGATCTCGCCGCTCGACGTCAACGCCCTCGCCCCCGCCATCGAGCAGGCGGTGCAGGCCGGCGTGCCCGTCGTCACCATCGACCGCCGCGTCGACGGCGTCGAGGGCATCCTCGCCCACGTCGGCGCCGACAACACCAAGGGCGGCGAGGCCCAGGCCAACGCCATCATCGCCGCCTTCCCGAGCGGCGCGAAGATCTTCCACCTGCAGGGCCAGCCCGGCGCCGGCCCGGCGATCGACCGCAACAAGGGCGTCCACAACGTCCTCGACCCGGTCAAGGACAAGTACCAGATCGTCTTCGAGCAGACCGCCAACTTCGCCCGCGCCGAGGCGCTGTCCGTCACCGAGGCCGGCCTGACCGCCAACGGCAAGCCCGACGTCATCGTCTGCGCCAACGACGACATGGCGCTCGGCGCCGCCGAGGCAGTGAAGTCCGCCGGCATGGAGGGCGTCGCGATCTACGGCTTCGACGCGCTGCCCGAGGCGCTGGTCGCCGTCCGCGACGGCGTCCTCGCCGGCACCGTTGAGCAGTTCCCCGGCGAGCAGTCGCGCACCGCGGTCCGCATCGCCGTCGCCAAGGCCCGCGACGGCAAGGATCCGGAGCAGAAGCTCGTGCTGCTGACGCCGATCGTCATCGGCAAGGACAACCTCGACAAGGCCGAGCGCATCGGCGAGACCGCCTGACGATCCCGGCGCCGGGCCAACCCCGCCCGGCGCCCCTCCCCGGAGACAGCCGCCCGTGACCGCCAGCCCCGCCGCCCCCGCGGCGCCCTCTCCCGTGGCCGCCCCGCCCCTGCTCGTGATCGAGGGCCTCGGCAAGCGCTTCACCGGCGTCACCGCGCTCGACGGCGTCTCGCTCGACGTGCGCGCCGGCGAGATCCTCGGCCTCCTCGGCGAGAACGGTGCCGGCAAGTCGACGCTGCTCAAGATCCTCTCGGGCGCCCAGCCGCCTTCCTCGGGCACCATCACCTTCGACGGCGCCCTCTACGCCCCCGCCGACCCGCTCGAGGCCAGGCGCCTCGGCATCGTCACCATCTACCAGGAACTCTCGCTGATCCCGACGCTGACCGTCGCCGAGAACATCTTCATCGGCCGCGCCCCCCTCACCGCCTTTCGCCTCGTCGACTGGCGGGCGATGCGCGCCCAGTCCCGCACCATCCTCGCCCGCGTCGGCCTCGCGACCGACCCCGAGACCCCGGTCTCCGCCCTCTCCGTCGCCGAGCAGCAGCTCGTCGAGATCGCCCGCGCCCTCTCGCTCTCCTCGCGCCT